>JAFUKO010000101.1 GCA_017473555.1 Ruminococcus sp.
AATTTTAGCGCCCAATAAAACTGCCAGTGGTACTAATTGAACAAAAGTATAATAAAAAAGCCTCCCGATTGGGAGGCTGTTCTTAAATTGTCTGTGTAGTGATATCATAATCGGACGCTTTGAGATTTGCAAGGCTCGATTGCTCGGACGCTTAATATATCACGCCTCGCTCAATCTCGCATCTCTTCCAAATCTCTACTGTTCCTCGACCACTTGCTAAAATCAAAGAATATATGAAATCTTTGATTTTTTAACGCGTGGACTCGGTCACTTTGAGATTTGTAAGGCTCGATTGCTCGGACGCTTAATCCAGTGCTTCGATAGCAGCTTTGATGAGAGCGATTTTCTCTCTCTCACGCTGTGCCTGTCCTTTGATTTTCTCAATAACAGCTTCAGGAGCTTTTGCCATAAAGCCTGCGTTGTTGAGCTTACCCTCGTCCTGAGCGAGCATTTTCTCAACCTGAGCGAGCTCCTTGTTCAGACGCTTGAGTTCTTCTTCCTTATCAACGAGGTCGCTCATAGGGATGTAGATTTTAGCGTCGTTTGTAACAACTGTTACTGCTTTGTCGAGTGTGAATTCGTCGCCGATTTCGATTTCAGTAGCGGAAGCGAGCTTCTTGATAAACTGAATACCGTGTGCGAAGGTGTCTTTCTTATCAGTTGCGATAAAGTAGTTTGCCTTCTTTGATGGTGGAACGTTCATCTCGTTTCTGCGTGTACGGATAGCAGTGATAGCTTCCATAATAACTTCCATCTGAGCTGCTTCAACAGGGAAGTGAAGGGCATCAGTGTACTCAGGATATTTTGAAAGCATAATTGTGTCGCCCTGATGTGGGAGAGTCTGCCAGATTTCTTCAGTGATGAATGGCATAAATGGATGTAAAAGCTTTAAAATCTTGTCGAGTACATAGAGAAGTACCTGTCTAGCGTTCTGAGCTGAAACAGCATCTTCGCTGTTGAGTCTTGATTTAGCAAGCTCAATGTACCAGTCACAGTAGCAATCCCAGATGAAATCGTAGAGCTTTTGTACTGCGATACCGAGCTCGAACTTGTCGATGTTGTCGGTTACTTCCTTAGAGAGTGTGTTGAGTGTGGAGAGAATCCACTTATCCTCAAGCTCAAGTGTTTCAGGAAGTTCACAAGGTACATCGTGATCGTCGATGTTCATATGAACGAAACGGGAAGCGTTGTAGAGCTTGTTAGCAAAGTTACGGCAGGACTCAACTCTCTCTTCTGAGAATCTCATATCGTTACCTGGTGAGTTACCTGTAGCAAGGAAGAATCTCAGTGCGTCTGCGCCGTACTTGTCGATAACTTCGATAGGGTCAACACCGTTGTTAAGTGATTTACTCATCTTTCTGCCCTGTGAGTCACGAATGATGCCGTGGATGAATACAGTGTTAAATGGTACTTCACCCATATGATGCATACCTGAGAAAATCATTCTAGCTACCCAGAAGAAAATAATGTCATAGCCTGTGACAAGAGTGTTGGTTGGGTAGAAATATTTTAAATCTTCAGCATCGTTTGGCCAGCCTAAGGTTGAGAATGGCCACAGAGCTGAACTAAACCATGTGTCGAGTGTGTCCTCGTCCTGATGTAAATGTGTGCATCCGCACTTTGGACAAACTGCAGGTGCTTCTTTAGCTACTACTGTTTCACCGCACTGGTCGCAGTAGTAAGCAGGGATTCTGTGACCCCACCACAGCTGACGTGAAATACACCAGTCTTTGATGTTTTCCATCCAGTGGTAGTAGATTTTGTCGAAACGTTCCGGAACAAACTTAACTCTGCCGTCTCTTACGCACTCAATAGCAGGTTCAGCGAGTGGCTTCATCTTAACGAACCACTGCTTTGAAACTCTAGGCTCTACTGTTGTGTGACAACGGTAGCAAGTACCAACGTTGTGTGAGTAGTCCTCAATTTTTACTAAGAAGCCGCCTTCTTCTAAATCTTTAACGATAGCCTTTCTAGCATCGTAACGATCCATACCTGCGTATTTTGGATAATCCTCTGTGATTTTTGCATCGTCTGTCATACAGTTTAAGACAGGGAGGTTATGGCGTAAACCAACCTCAAAGTCGTTAGGGTCGTGTGCAGGAGTAATCTTAACTACACCTGTACCGAAATCCATCTCAACGTATTCGTCAGCGACGATAGGAATCTCACGTCCAACAAGTGGAAGTGTCAATGTTTTACCGATTAAGTCTTTGTAACGCTCATCGTTAGGGTTAACAGCGACAGCAGTATCGCCGAGAAGTGTTTCAGGACGTGTTGTAGCAAGCTCGAGGTAACCACTGCCGTCAGTGAGTGGGTAACGTAAATGCCAGAAATGACCTGCCTGCTCCTCAAACTCAACCTCTGCATCAGAGATAGATGTCTTACAGTGTGGGCACCAGTTGATGATACGCTCGCCCTGATAGATTAAGCCTTCGTTATATAATCTTACGAATACTTCTTTAACAGCCTCAGAACAGCCCTCGTCCATTGTGAAACGCTCACGTTCCCAGTCACAGGATGTGCCGAGCTTTCGAAACTGCTTTGTAATTCTTGAGCCGTACTCTTCTTTCCAGTCCCATACACGCTCCAAGAACTTCTCTCTGCCTAAGATTTCTTTGCTTAGACCCTCCTTTTTGATAGCTTCAACTACCTTTGCTTCAGTAGCGATAGAAGCGTGGTCAGTGCCAGGAAGCCAAAGCGCACAGTAACCCTGCATACGTCTGAAACGGATGAGGATATCCTGTAATGTGTTATCAAGGGCGTGTCCGATGTGGAGCTGACCTGTGATATTTGGCGGCGGCATAACGATTGTGTAAGGTTTCTTATCCTTATCAATTTCTGCGTGGAAATAGTTGTTTTCCATCCAGAAGTCATATATTCTGTCTTCAACCTGTTTTGGGTCGTAAGACTTAGCTAATTCTTTAGCCACTTTCAATTCCTCCCTATTATAAGGCTATATACGTACTCATTATCGCATTTTTACTCACATTTGTCAATGATGCAGACAATATAAATAAAGGTAAAAACAAGAAACAGCGTGCGGAATTACCACACGCTGTTTGGCTTTTGTTGTAGTTGTACTTTGATTATCTCAAAAGCACATATATTTTGGGATATGGGACGTCGAAATCGCCGACTTTATGAGGGCTGTGCACCTCGGACGCTTAATTAAAAGCTTCCGACTGTTTTGCCCATGATGAGGTCCTGGACACTCTGGGAGAACTTTGTGCAGTAGCTCTTGTAAACAAGGCTCTGGATGTTACCGTTGAGCTGTGCAACGTACTTTGTGTTGCCTGTCTCATAAATGGTAACAGTGTCGGTTGGTCTGCCTGTTGAGTAGCTCAGTTTTATCCTCAGTGCTACTGTGTCAGAGCCTGAATCGTTTGATTTGCCTGCATTTTCCATTGCACAGATGTTCTGGTAGAACACATAGAAGTTGTCAGAATCGAGCTTTTTGCCGTTGTATCTGGCAGTTGTTGAGCTGACCTCTTCCTGTCCACCTTCGGTGGTATCAACGCTTTCTGACTTGGTTGTGATATCAAATACATAAGTTCCGCTTGAGTCTGTTACTTCAATGCTTGAGAGTGACTCGAAGTTAGGGTTGATAACAGTATCAGGTGTCAACTTGTCTAAGGTTGTGTAAATCCAAGGGATTCGTGACGCTTCGATTGAGTAAATAATATTTGAATCTGCAATGATGTTTACCATATCATTCTGAGGTTTTGAAACTCGAAGATTCACTGATGTGTCAGGATAGACAGCAGAAAGTTCTGCGTATGGAGAAGACAAGCCGTACTGTGAGAGCTGTGAAGAGCTTGGGTTTACGCAAAGAGCCTCTGTACCACTGAGTCCACGGACAGCACCTGTGATGTTTGCAGCTTCAATCTCGCTGATGAACATATTTTTTGGTGCAATCATTTTATATGTTGTGTCGATTGCTTTGTCATCGTTAGGTCTAAGCTCGATTGTTGTGCCGTAAGCCTCGCCCTTTAAGGTGAGTGACTCAAACTCTGCGTTTTCTGTTGTAGAAGCAGCAGTGTTGATTTCGAGTGTGATGAGGTCTAAAACAGAGAATAAAAGACCATCAACAGCGTCGTTTGCGACAACGTAAACTACCTCGCTGTCACCAAACATTACGTATGTGCCAGCCTGTGACGGAGCTTCGTCGCCTACGATAATAGTAGCTGTTGTATCATCATTGTAGGTTGTCTTAACCTTTGCTCGTGGGTTATCAAAACCAAAGTCGGATGCCTTATCACCAACAGGGTCTGCTACTGAATCAAAAGTTAAAGATGAAACGTCGTTTGCGATAGTGTCAGGGCCACCTGTTTTGAGGGCAGTGTCATCAAAACCGACAAGTGTGTAAATTGTAGCATCGGTTTCTTCTTCGCCTGTTTCTTCGTTAATTGTGCGAGGTGTTTCAGCTAAAATAGTGAATGTGCCTGAGCTGTTCTCGACTTCAATTTTTGCGATATCAGACGGTGTGTACTCGATGAGTGTGCCGTAGCTGTTGTTATCGAGTTTACCTTTGCTGTTCAACTGGACATTAGCCTGATGTTCACCATTTTCGTCAACTGTGAGAGTTACCGGAGTGCCTGGGTCAAACTCTTTGTCAGTCTTAGTAGCTGGGATTGTAACCAAAGCTACAATAATAGCTGTAATCAGTACAATAGCAACTGCAGCGATGATAAACCACTTTGCGGTTTTTGAGAGCTTTGTAGGCTTTTTGTCGTCTTTTTTATTCATAACATCCGAAGTCTCACGCTCTAAGAAAGAACTCAGAGCGTCAGCCTGTTCGGTGTTTTCAGTAGTGTTTTCTGTTACTTCTTCAGGAGTAGTAACTTCGTTTTCGTTTAAGTTTTCTTTATTTTCAGCCATTATCTGTGCCTCCTGCGTAACCATTTAACGATACCTACTGTAACCACAGCCAGTGGAACAAGGAATCTGAAGATGATCTGAAGTATGGTTGAAGTGAATGTTGAGGTGATACCGAGCTCGTTTGCATCTAAGGTCTTGCCCTCAACTGTGATTGTAGCATTGTCACGGTCTGCGATTGTGTTGAACAGGTTGATGATATATGCTGAGTTGTTGAAGCTTGTAGCACTTAATGCTGACTCGGAGAATGCTGCATATGAACCGAACACGATGACGTTAGAGCTCTTTGTTTCGTCCTCGTTACCTGCTGTTGAAATAGCGGCACCGACGAGCTTTTGTGGCTCTTCTTCGTTGTAATCCCAGCTGTCATCAGCATCAAGTGGCATCAGGACAGCGTTACCCGATGATGAAAGTAGTGATGTTGCCTGTGAATCAATAAGGGTTACAGGCATACAGTACATCAATACTACAGGGATTGATGTATCTCTGATACCGCTTGAGAACTCGGTTTCGTCGTAGTTGAAAATTGAAATAAGGTTAGGGTAGAGTGAGTTTGTCATATACTGGGTATCGGTTTCGAAAATCCAGCTCTTTTCAACGCTCATGCCCCACTCCTCTAAGAGGGTGTCGATGTTTGGCATAGGGTCAAGCACGGTGTCGTTTGGAACGTAAAGCAGGGTGTGACCGTATTCGCCGTCATTGTAAAGCCAGTTTGAGAGAGTGTTGAAAGTGTCCTTATCGATATCGTTTGTCGGAGCGAAAAGAACTACAAACTGCGACTCGTCAGAAATCTTGCCGTTTAAGAGGTTTACGCTTTCGATTTTGTACGCATTGTTTGACATTAAGCTTGCAAAAGCGTCGGTTTCAAGCTCGCCGTGTCCTGAAAGAACGGTGATAGTAACCTTTTCCTCGGTTGTGACGTTTAATACAGCTGTGAGCAACGCCTGTTCGAGCTTCTGACCGTCAACAACGTACTCGCCGTAGTAGGAGAGGTACTCCTGATTGTAGGTGAAAACATCTTCGTATGCTACAGCGATGTAGTCTTCGCCGTGTTCTACCAGCATCAGGTATGATGCTCCCATCCAGTTGATGTCAGGATAAGATGAGGTGAATGTCGGATTTGTTGTCAGATCGACATAGCTTAAGGTGATGTTTTTTGACTCTCTTTCAAAAGCCTGTAAGAGCTTGTTGACCTGAATGTAATACTCGCCCTGAGCTTCCAGGGCCTTTTCATCCATCAGCACGTAAACGTTAACGTCTTTGTTAAGCTGTGCCATAAACTCGACTGACGGCTCGGTGAGCTCGTACACATTGTTTGATGTAAGGTCAGCACTCAGCACAGGAAAACGTGCTGTCAGCAGGTTTGCGACAATGTTGAGTCCTACTACGATAGCGATGAAAATAATTGTCAGAGCAATCGCAATTGAACCACGCTTTGCGTTTCTTGACTTAAAGAAAGCAACGAATTTGTTAGGCTTTTTAGCCTTGCTTTCTGTTTGTTCCTTGCTCTGTGTAGGAGCAAAATTTTCTAAATCTTTGTTATTCATAGTCGCACACCTCCTTAGCTCCAGCGTTTTTTCTCAAATACTCTGATTGTCAGGAAGATGAATATAGCGATAACGCTTAAGAAGAACACGACATTTGAGAAATCGAGAATACCGTATGTGAAGTTGTTGAAATTCGAATTAAATGACAAAGCACTTAAAATGTTGATTAAAAACTGTGACTGTGTGATGCTTGCGAGTGAGTCAATCATATATACAAGCAGACCCACAGCGATGCTGATAACAGCAGCGATAACCTGACTCTCGGTAAGAGCAGATACAAAAATATCGATAGCGATGAGTGCACCGCCGAGTAACAGCATACCAAGTATTGTACACAGAATTACTGCCCAGTCAGGGGTTGTGAAAAAGCAGATGACAAGTGTATATACAAGGAAAATAGCTACGCAAAGAGCGTAGAGTGTGAACGCTCCCAAGAACTTGCCCATTACAATCTCGAATAGGTTAACAGGGGCGGTGAGTAATGCCTGGTCGGTTTTCTGACGTTTTTCCTCAGAGAACGACTTCATTGTGATAATCGGAATGAGGAAGAGTACAATCATAAACATATTTGCAAATACAGGTGTCAGCGATGCTGAACCGTAGTACAGGCAGTAAAGATAGAAATACATACCTGAGAAGAAGTAGAAAACAGCGAGCACGATGTAACCGATAGCACTGTTGAAATACGCTGAAAGTTCGCGTTTTAAAATAGCAAGCATTATTTGTTACCTCCTTTTGCTCTCTGGTTTTCAGAAGTGAGCTTTAAGAAGCTCTCCTCAAGAGTAAGACCGCCGTTTTTCATCTCGAGGATAGTGCACTGAGCTTTTACCAAAGCGTTGAACACGCCTTTTCTGATGTCAACATTGTTGTCATAGTCAACAGCGTAGCGGTTAGTACCTGTAACGCTGACCTTTTTAACGCCGTAAACTTCGTTAATTGCATTTGATACAGTGGAGGCTGAGCCTTCAACCTCAAGTAAAAGCTGACCTTTTCCTGAAAGTGCGGTGGAAAGCTCGTCTGTTTTAGCGTCGGCAACAATCTTGCCGTTTGAAATCACAACGATTCTGTCGCAGATTGCAGAAACTTCTGATAGCACGTGTGATGAGAAGATAACAGTGTGCTTTTTGCCAAGACCTTTAACAAGATTTCGAAATTCGATAATCTGCTTAGGGTCAAGACCAACTGTAGGCTCGTCCAGAATAAGTACAGGTGGATTGCCGAGTAATGCCTGAGCAAAGCCGACACGCTGTTTGTAACCCTTTGACAGGTTTTTGATGAGTCGTTCCTGCACGTCAAGAATTTTGACGATAGCCATAACCTCTTTGATATGCTCCTCTTTTGGAAGCTTAACCTTTTTGATATCATACATAAATTCAAGATAAGCTTTGACTGTCATATCAGGATACAGCGGAGGAATTTCAGGCAGATAGCCTATCTTCATTTTTGTTTCCTTAGGATTTTCGAGAATTTCAGAACCATCAACGGTAACTGTGCCTGATGATGAGCTGAGATAACCTGTAATCATATTCATTGTGGTACTCTTGCCCGCACCGTTAGGACCTAAAAAGCCCAGAACTTCGCCACTGTTGACAGTAAAACTGATGTCGTCAACGGCTTTGATGTCACCGTAGACTTTAGTCAGGTTTTTAACTTCAACCATATTTTTTGCTCCTTTGCTAAAGTTTTACGCAATTAAAAACAGCGTATATATGTACATACTAATAATACTATATAATTTTATGATAATAAAGCGATTTACACAATTGTTATCAAATTTTCAGCTGTTCGTCACATAAGAGCAAAAACTAAAGCCTCAAATGTAAACAAACATTTAACTTATCGGAAAAATTGCAGAAAAATATGCAATTTACGAGGTGTTTTCAAGGTTAAGTGAGAGTGGAAGTTCGATATAGTATGTTGCTGTTATGGGCGGTGTTTCAATTATCAAAATCTGTTTTCCAGTTTGTGTTTTTATGAAATTATCAGAGTGATAAATTAAGTAAGAATAAAAGCGTTCGCTACCGTTCGCAAGCGTTCGTCGACGGTCGTAACCAAGACCAAGAACAAGACCAAGAACAAGAAAAAGAATAAGACTAAGAAAAAGAATAAGACTAAGAATAAGACTAAGAAAAAGAATAAGACTAAGAATAAGACTAAGAAGATGAAGAAGACAAAGAATATTGTTCTGATAAATTGTCGAGCAGTACTCGACTGAATCTCTTTACTGTACAGCATTGGGTTTTTAGCAAAACAAAAACGGCACCGTTTAAGATGCCGTTTGGTTTGATGTTAAGTCTGATATGATTGCGTAAAGCCTTAGATAGTAATGCACTTGCTTGGGCAGTTATCAACACATTTGCCACAGCCGGTGCATTTATCCGGATCGATTGATGCACAGAAGTCCTTGACGGTGATTGCACCATATTCGCAGACTTTCATACACTTCATACAGCCGATACATGCGGCTTTGCACGCTTTCTTAGCTACAGCGCCTTTTTCTTTGTTGGAGCAACGAACAACTGCCTGCTCTTTGACAGGAGCTACAGTAATCAATTTTCGAGGACAAGCCTCAGCACATAAACCACAGCCACCGCATTTGTCAATGTCAACAACGGCTACTCCGTTGCACACAGTGATAGCATCGCTTAAACAAGCGTTGACACAGTCGCCAAAGCCAAGACAGCCAAATGTACACGCTGTTATGCCACTTCCGTAGCGTGAAGCTGACAGACAGCTGTTGATGCCCTGAAACTCTGCCTTGTTAGTTGTATTATCGCAGTTGCCCATACAGTGGATGTGAGCAACTTTCTTGACTGTTTCGCCTGATGTACCTAAAAGCTCGCCGATAGCGTGAGTACACTCTTCGCCACCAACGGGACATAGACCGACTTTAGCCTCGCCCTTTGATAGAGCGGATGCATAGCCTGAACAGCCTGAATATCCGCACGCACCGCAGTTGGCACCAGGGAGTAATTCGAGCACAGCCTCGGCTTTTTCGTCCTTTGGCACAGCCATTACGATTGATGCGATAGCAAGTATAAGACCGATAAGCAAGCCAATGCCTGCTACTACTAAAACTGCGATAAGTACAGCAAATAATGTTTGATTCATTCCATTTACCTCCTTACGCAAAATAGAAGTATAATACCCACGAGCAGACCGATGCCGAACACTGCTAATGCCGCGATAAGTAAAACTAATGATAGACTCATAATACTTACCTCCTTATGCCAGTGGGATGAGCTTATCTACAAAGCCTGAGAAGCCTAAGAAGCTCAAAGCTACCAGAGATGCTGAAATCAGAGTGATAGGAAGACCCTGTAAGCTCTTTGGAACATCAGCGGACTCAAGACGGGAACGAACACCTGCGAACATTACCATAGCAACTAAGAATCCTATACCAGCTCCCAGTGCGTTTACCAGAGCGTGACCATAAGTGTATGTGTAGAGTGAAGTTGTTTCAACCTTCTGGAGCACGAGCATTGTAACGCCTAAGATAGCACAGTTTGTTGTGATAAGCGGAAGATAAACACCCAGCGACTGGTACAGTGCAGGGATGTACTTTTTGAGGACGATTTCGACCAGCTGTACCAGACCTGCGATGATCAAGATGAACACGATAGTCTGTAAGTAAGCTAAATCGTTAGGTACCAAAAGGTACTGATAAATTGGGAAAGTAACAGCGGTTGCGAGCACCATAACAAAGGTTACGGCAATGCTCATACCGACAGCTGTGTTGAGCTTTTTGGAAACGCCTAAGAACGGACAGATACCAAGGAACTTGCACAGTACATAGTTTTCGGTAAGGATAGCCGCTAAAAATACGGAAACAAGGGATTTAACCAGCATTTTCTGCTACCTCCTTATCTGAATTTTCGCTGTCAGTCTTTGCACACTCAAAGCTTTTGCAGGTTTTGCTCATCGGGCAACCCTGACACGGAGACTCGACAACTTTTTTGCCTGCTTTAGTGTTTAATTTGTTTGCAAGAGCAATAAGAATACCGAAGACAAAGAAGCCACCAGGTGGCAGAATGAAGATGAGTATCTGGACAGGGAGAACCTGAATTCCAAAAATAGAACCTGAGCCTAAGACTTCACGGATGATACCCATACAAAGCAGTGCCGCCGTAAAGCCGACACCCATTCCGAGTCCGTCAAGAATACTTGGAAAAACAGGGTTCTTGCTTGCGTACATCTCGGCTCTGCCTAAAATGATACAGTTAACAACAATAAGCGGTAAGAAGATACCCAGTGAGTCGTTGATAGCAGGAGAGAACGCTTTGACTATCATCTGGACTATTGTTACAAAGCCTGCGATGATTGTGATATACGCAGGGATTCTGACTTTGTCAGGAATAACTTTTCGAAGCATCGAGATAACCGCATTTGAGCAGATTAAAACTGCAGTAGCGGCAACGCCCATACCGATAGCGTTTGAAGCTGAAGTTGTAACCGCTAAAGTAGGACAGGTGCCGAGCACCAGGCATAATACAGGGTTTTCTTTGATAATACCCTTTGTAAATTCCTGTAAATAGGATTTCTTTTCAGCCATCAGTTCTCACCTCCTATAATCTCAGTATTGTAAATGTCACAAGCTGTGTTGACAGCGTCAATAACAGCACGTGACGAAATTGTTGATGATGTGACAGCATCGACTTTCTGGCCTTCGCCTGAGTAGTCTTTGTCAACTACTACCTTGTCAGAGCTTACAAGTCCTTTAAAACGAGATGTAAAGTCCTCGTTTGAAGTGTTCTTGCCAAGACCTGGTGTTTCGTCGTCGTTGTAATAAACGTCGATGTTGATGATAGAGCCACTTGTGTCGATACCTGTCATAACTTTAATCTGTCCACCGTAGCCTGATGATACGGTTGAAACAGCGTAGCCGACGATTTCGCCCTTGTCGTTTTTGCCGACAAAGACTGTGCCGTCGTCACCTGTGTAAGCTTCTTCAAATGTGCTTGCGTCAGGACAGACGATTGTCATCGACTCCTGCTGTGACTGTGCCTCGTTTTCGGCAATTTTAGTAGCGGTAATAGCGTTAGTGAAAGCTAAAGCCGCTGTGATTACTACACAAATGATAAACAGTGAAATGGTAGGGATAAATACGTCTTTGAAATTCATCTTTCTCATTTTTTATCCCCCTTTGCTTTCTTGACTGCACCGAAAGGCTTTGGAGTTGTAGCCATTTCGATAAGAGGTACTAAGATATTCATAAGCAGGATTGAGAATGACGCACCCTCAGGCATATTGGAGTATGTTCTGAGCAGAATTGTGAGCACACCACAGCCTATAGCATAAACCACCTTGCCCCATTTTGTGATAGGACAGGTTACATAGTCTGTAGCCATAAAGATAGCACCGAGGAGCAGTCCGCCTGAAAGTATCTGATACAGCGGGTCCTGACCTACAATTAGTGCCATTACGCCTGCCGATAAAATATAAATACAAGGGATGATAGGGGAGATTACCTTTTTTACTACAAGATAAATACCGCCTAAGATAAGAGCTATAGCACAGGTCTCGCCGAGTGAACCGCCGTGAGCACCGATAAGGAGAGTTGTGTAAGAATATGTACCGCTCTGTGCGACAAGTGGAGTAGCGGATGCTACTGCGTCAAAGTCTTTACAGAAAGCGTCGGTCCATGTCATCATAGCGTTAGGGAATGACACCAGCAGAACAATTCTTGCGGCTAAAGCAGGGTTTACAAAGTTCATACCAAGACCGCCGAACATCTGCTTAACAACTACAATTGCGACAATAGAGCCAAAAACTGCGATAAGCGGATTGATAGCAGCAGGCAGGTTAAGAGCTAACAGCAAGCCTGTGACAACAGCCGATAAGTCGCCGATAGTTGTGTCGCGCTTCATAACTTTGCGTGCGATGTATTCACTCAAAACACAGGATGCAATACATACGCCGATGAGCATCAAAGCTCTGAATCCAAAAAATACAACAGATGCAATTGATGCGGGCACTAAAGCGATGATAACATCGAGCATTATCTTAGTGGTTGAAGAATCTGAACGAACATGAGGAGAGGACGAAACGTACATTTTGTTTTCCATTTACTTACCCTCCTTTAAAGGCATCAACCTTTTCTTCTCGTTGTTTATAATCTGTTTTCCTAAACGGATGTTGTTTACAAGATGGCGGTTAGCAGGACATACATAAGCACAGCAACCACATTCCATACAGTTCATAATATTAGCCTTCATCATAGCGTCTACATCTTTTGAGTTTACTGCTTTGCAGATAGATGTAGGCATCAGGCACATCGGGCAGGCGTCTACGCACTTGCCACAGTGGATGCACGCAGAAGGCTCCTGAAGTTTAGCTTCCTTTTCGCTGAATGCTAAAATAGCGTTGTTTTGTTTAGCGATAAACAGAGAGTCGTCGCTGACAGAGCTTCCCATCATCGGACCACCCATAATGAGCTTTTTAGGTTCTACCTTGTATCCACCGCAGAATTCAATGATATCCTTGACAGATGTTCCGATAGGAACGATGACGTTTTTAGGCTCTGCGATAGCATCGCCGTCAACGGTTATACGCCTTTTGATAAGCGGAATACCTGACTTGAGATAATATGACAAAAGTGCAATTGATGCGACGTTCATCACAAGACAGCCTGCGTCAGCAGGTAACTTGCCCATAGGCACCACTCGGTTTGTGCACGCTTTTATGAGCACCTTTTCAGCACCGTAAGGGTAAGATGCCTTGAGCGGTAAAACACGCACCTCGTCGTACTTGTCAATTTCGTTGTCAGCGATAGTTTTAAGCACCTTGATAGCATCCGGTTTGTTGTCTTCAATTCCGATGATGACACGCTTAAGACCGAGGATGTCTTTTAATGTATAAATACCGCTCATAATATTCCACGAGTTTTCAATTACCTCACGGTGGTCGGCTGTGATATATGGTTCGCACTCAGCCAGGTTGATGATGAGCGTATCAACGTTTTTGTCAATCGGAATGTTAAGCTTAACGTGTGTAGGGAAACCTGCACCGCCCAAGCCTACAAGTCCGCTTTCTCTGGTAGCTTTGAGCAAGTCAGATATGTTGTTGACAACTGGTGGTTTGATACCCTCATACATACGCATCTCGCCGTCGGATTCAATGGTGATAGCATCAACCTTTGAGCCGTCAGGAGCGGTGATTTTGTCGATTTTTTTAACAGTGCCCGAAATAGAGCTATGGATAGGAGCGCTCACATATGCATCACTATCGCCGATTACCTGACCGACAGCTACTGTGTCACCGACTTTGACCACAGGTTTACACACAGCACCGATGTGCTGTGACATCGAAATGGTCACAGACGAAGGCACAGGCATATAAACACTCTGGATGGATGCGGTGTTTTTTCTGTGCGGTACGTGTACACCTCCGTGGGTGCGGTACGGCTTTTTCGGGAAAGTAAGTTTTTCTTCCATACTCAAAAACCCCTTTACGATTAGTAAAAAATGTAAAAATTGCTTTACATAACATTATATCATTTTGTGCAACTTTTTGCAATGTGAATATCAGCCAAAATAAACGGAACAATATGGTGTATAAATACTAAAAGATATTCGGAGTTGATTTTATGCAGTACCTTTATGCATTTTTGGTCGGCGGAGCTATATGCTTAATCGGACAGATTCTTATTGATAAAACAAAGCTCACTCCTGCACGGATTCTGACTGGCTATGTTGTCACCGGTGTCATACTTTCTGCCATCGGAGTGTATCAGCCGCTAGCTGATTTTGCAGGAGCCGGAGCAAGCGTACCGTTGTGCGGATTTGGTCACCTTATGGCTCAGGGCGTAAAAAACGCCGTGGACTCAATCGGTGCGATGGGGATACTGAAAGGCGGTTTAGTTGCGGGTGCGGCAGGAATCACAGCCGCTGTAACTTTCGGATTAGTCGCAAGTCTCTTGAGTAAATCAAAGGAAAAATGACAAAAGCTCCCGATAGTCGGGAGCTTTTTGATGTATGTGTAGTGTATAAAAACAAAAATGCACCCGCTATTAACGAGTGCACAAAATGAATTACTGAATTGAATAATCGAGGTATTCCTCGAGCTCAGCGTCGTCCTTCTTCTTCTTTTCGCGTACAACTAAAAATGCAGTGATAGCAGCTGTAACAGCGGCAACGGCGGAAATTAAAACAACAATCCAACCGAGTCTTGGTTTCTTCTCCATAAGACTACCTCCTTAGGGTTTCATATTACACATCAAATAATAACAGTTATTCTTCGAAAAGTCAACCAACTTTATGCATAGGTAAGTTAATTTTTTGTAAACTTAAGAGTGGGGTACTGTAGCTATCAGTACGCCTAGGTCGAGTCTGTGTTTTCGTGGTAAACAACGTCAACAAAGAAAACCTATGCGATACTGTGGGCATTGTGAGGGCTGTGCACCTCACACGCTTAAATATATCACGCCTCACTCAATCTCGCTGCTCTTCCAAATCTCTACTGCTCCTTGCTCTCTTGCTAAAATCAAGAAAAATATTGTATTCTTGATTTTTTAATGCGAGAGCTCGGTCGCTTTGAGATTTGAAAGGCTCGATTGTTCACACGCTTAAATATATCACGCCTCGTTGTGCTGCGCTGATCCTCAAAAGTCCACATACTCTCTCACCCTGTCTTGTTCACTTTTGTGAACTGCAACAGGTTGGGTTCGTATTCGACTTTGTGAGGGCTGTGCACCTCACACGCTTAAATAAACAAAAAAAGCAGGGCGTGTTGCTCTGCTTTTAAGGTCGTCATATTAACGCTTTTAAATTATGCTGATGCATTGAGTCTCTTCATGAGAGAAGCCTTGCTTCTAGCAGCTGTGTTCTTGTGCATGAGGCCCTTTGCTGCTGCCTTGTCGATCTTCTTGATAGCAAGACGAACTGCCTCAGCCTTGTTGTCAGCGTTTGTATCAACAGCAACGTATGCTTTCTTTACTGCTGTCTTAAGAGCACTTTTAGTAGCTTTGTTCTGAGCTGTCTTAGTAGCGATAACCTTAACACGCTTCTTAGCTGATTTAATATTTGGCATTGTCCCACCTCCTTAATTTACGCTCATATAGACGTATATTAACATTATTGAATGAAAAATGCAAGTGTTTTAGAAAAATAAACTTGATTTTTTTGAAAGAAAATGTGATAAACACTAAGCAATCACAACATCTTGTGATAAAAATCGTGTTACACACAAACACAACCACTCCGATTTATTCGGCATCACGGTTTTTCTTGTATTTTAAGTACGCAATTACGCAAATAATCAGTACTACAAGTGCTACGCCGCGGTATATCCACGAGTATATACCCGAGAATAAATCGACACCAACTATCAGCTCATCGCACAGATACCATCCTGATAAAAACAGGAAGAAAGCCGACAGTACGAAGAAAAATTTTGTGTGTTTAAATGAAAGATAAAACATATACACAGCAAGGATGAACCACATTGCGGTGTATACATAGCCTGTAAATGCGTCCATCAGTCTTTTTCTCCTTTTTTCTTTTTGCGTTTAGATTTACTTTTTGTCATCAGGAGAATGAAGATATAGTAAATAACGATTACAATAGTGCCGATCTGCTGGATGATATCGCCTAAAGTGCTGACAGGGTTGAGTTCAGACAGGATGTATGTCAGCATTGTCGCACAGCCCTCAAAAATCAGGTAGATAGCGAGCGGACGCAAAAGAGTCATCTTGCGGAAATATGATGAGAACATAATGATTGCCGCTAAAAAGCAAACAACGGCCGTTATTATTGAGAGTACCATATTGTGCCTCCGTTAAAGAATTCTTGAAAACATTATATATTATATATTTTAAAGCACTCGCTGTCAAATTATAAGTTGTTTTAGGGTGTATATCCGATATGCATAGAAAATGGCTTTACACTGCGGTTTCTGGGGTAGTGATGGCAGAAATATGAACGTCGTTAATTTATGTTCACAAATTGTTTACCAAAATTCACCTTGACTTTTTCTGCCCTTTCTGCTACATTATAATACAGAGTTAGCACTCAAACACCTCGAGTGCTAAAATTCGAAAGTTTCCTGACTCCGGCTACCACGGTCTGCGTGTACTATGTATGCGATTGACCTATGGAACCTGAAAAGGGGTGATACAATGGAGCTTAAGGAAAGAAAACAGAAAATCCTCAAGGCCGTTGTTGAAAACTATATCCATAGCGGCGAAGCGATTGGTTCAAAGTCGCTTATAGAACAGACAGGACTCAATGTTTCATCGGCTACTATCCGAAATGAGCTTGCGGATCTTGAACGAGGGGGCTATCTTTTACAGCCTCACACCTCGGCAGGAAGAGTTCCTACCCAAAAGGGTTACAGATACTATATAGATAACCTTATTGGTGAGATGACACTTACTGACAGAGTTAAAGCTCACATCGAGAACACAATCGAGGCGGGTGCTGATGCTCCTGAGAGAATACTCTCGAACACCGCACAGGTGCTTGCGAATCTCACGGGAATGGCTTCAATCACCACAACGCCGAGCGGAGTTAACGCACGAGTTCACAAAATCCGGTTTGTAATAACAGGCCGACACACTTGTATGGCGGTGCTGATTACCTCAAACGGTATGGTCAAGAGCAGGCTGTTCAGAGTTGAGTTTGTTGTGACTCCTGAGCTTGTCAGTATGTTTGACAAGGTCTTAAACGAAGCGTTTGTCGGAATGCCTCTTAAAGACATCGACAGAGCGTTCTTACAGTCGGTAGGCGCTTCATTTGGTGAGCTGTCGCTGTTTATGCCTGATGTGCTGTTTGCGATTTTAGATTCAGTTAAACAGGCTATGCAACAAAGCATCAACACCAGCGGTTCGACAAATCTGCTGTTTTTACCTGAATATGATATGGTTGGTGCAAGAAACGTGCTGAAGTTTTTGTCAGACTCGGATAACGTATCGACACTTCTCAGCGAAAATATCAAGGGCACTAAGGTATTCTTAGGTAAAGAAAGCGGTTACTACGAGCTAGGAAGCAGTATGGTAATTACAACGACCTATGAAATAGGACACCAGACAGCAGGAGCGGTTGCACTAGTCGGACCACTTAGAGCTGACTACCAGACACTTATATCAATGGTTGAATATGCGAGTGACTACGCATCGAAATTAATCGGCGAGTTGCTTGAGGTATAGGAGATAAATATGAGTAAGAAAGAAAAAATCGAAAAAGAGACAGTAGAAGAGGTAAATACAACCGAAACTGCTGAAACTACAGAAAACGAAGAAGTAAAAGAGCCTACAGCTGAAGAAAAATTACAGGAAGAGCTCAAAGCCGCAAACGATAAGTATATGCGTCTTTACGCTGAGTACGACAACTATCGTAAGCGTACCCAGAACGAAAAAATCGCAATCTACGCTGACGCTACAGCAAAGGCAGTAGAGGAGATTTTACCGTTAGCTGATTCACTCACAATGGCACTTTCACAGTTTGAGGGCAAAGAAGTTCCACCTGAGTTTTCAAAGGGCATCGAGCTTATCGCAAATCAGCTGAAAAGTAGCTTTGATAAGCTTTCAGTTGCACCGTTTGGTGCAATCGGTGACGAGTTTGACCCTAATATCCACAATGCGATTTCAAAAATCGAGGATGAGTCTTTAGGTGAGAACGTCATCGCTCAGGTTTACCAGACAGGCTACAAATTAAATGATAAGATAATCCGTCACGCAATGGTAGTCGTTGCAAATTGTGACTGATATATAAATTAGGTTTAAATTTTTCAAAACATATATTTGGAGGAATTTATTATGGCAAAGACAATCGGTATTGACTTAGGTACAACTAACTCTTGCGTAGCAGTTATCGAAGGCGGCGAGCCTGTAGTTATCGCTAACGCAGAAGGCGCAAGAACTACTCCATCAGTAGTTGCTTTTTCAAAGACAGGCGAGCGACTTGTTGGTCAGGTTGCAAAGCGTCAGGCTATCACAAACCCTGACAGAACTATCTCATCAATCAAAAGAGAGATGGGTACAGCATACAAGGTAACAGTAGACGACAAGACTTACACTCCACAGGAGATTTCAGCTATGATTCTCCAGAAGTTAAAGGCTGACGCTGAGGCTTACTTAGGCGAAACAGTTTCTTCAGCTGTTATCACAGTTCCTGCTTACTTTACAGACGCACAGCGTCAGGCTACAAAGGACGCAGGTAAAATCGCTGGCTTAGAGGTTAAGCGTATCATCAACGAGCCAACAGCTGCTGCTCTCTCTTACGGTATGGATAAGGAAAACGAGCAGAAAGTTATGGTATACGACCTCGGTGGCGGTACATTCGACGTATCAATCATTGAAATCGGCGACGGTGTACAGGAAGTTTTAGCGACCGCTGGTAACAACCGCCTTGGTGGTGATGACTTCGACCAGAGAATCATCAACTGGATGGTAGCTGAGTTCAAGGCTGAAACAGGCGTTGACCTTACATCTGACAAGATGGCTATGCAGAGATTAAAGGAAGCTGCTGAGAAATCTAAGATCGAGCTTTCAGGCGTTACAACTTCTAACATCAACCTCCCATTCATCACAGCAGATGCAACAGGTCCTAAGCACTTAGACTTAACACTTACACGTGCAAAGTTCAATGAGCTCACAGCTGACCTCGTTGAGAGCACAATGGGTCCTGTAAGAACAGCTCTTTCAGACTCTGGCTTACAGATTTCTGAAATCGACAAAGTATTAATGGTTGGTGGTTCTTCCCGTATTCCTGCTGTTCAGGAAGCTGTTAAGGCACTTATCGGCAAAGAGCCATTCAAGGGCATCAACCCTGACGAGTGCGTAGCTATCGGTGCTTGCATCCAGGCAGGCGTACTCGGTGGCGAAGTTGACGGCCTCTTACTCTTAGACGTTACACCACTCTCACTCGGTGTTGAGACAATGGGTGGCATCATGACTAAGATTATCGATAGAAACACAACAATCCCTACAAAGAAGAGCCAGATTTTCTCAACTGCTGCTGATAACCAGACACAGGTTGAAATCAACGTTCTTCAGGGTGAGCGTGAGTTTGCTCGTGATAACAAACAGCTCGGTCTGTTTGCACTCACAGGTATTGCTCCTGCTCCACGTGGTATCCCACAGATTGAAGTTACATTTGATATCGACGCTAACGGCATCGTTAACGTATCAGCTAAAGACCTCGGCACAGGTGCTGAGCAGAAGATTACAATCCACTCATCTTCAAATATGAGTAAGGATGATATCGATAAGGCTGTTAAGGAAGCTGAGCAGTTTGCAGCAGAAGATAAAAAGCGTAGAGAAGAAGTTGACGTAAAGAACGAGGCTGAGCAGGTAGCTTACCAGGCTGAGAAGCTCGTTACTGACAACGGCGACAAGCTTGAAGAGGCTGATAAGAACACAATCAACACAAAGGTTCAGGCTACTAAGGACGCTATCGCAAACGGTGACATCGAGCTCATCAAGAGTGCTAAAGATGACCTTATGAAGGCATTACAGGAAATCGGCGCTAAGCTTTATCAGGCAGCTGCTGCAGCACAGCAGGCACAGGGCGGTGCTCCTGATATGGGTGCGGACCCTAACATGGGCGGTGCAGCTCCAAACACTGACCCTAATGTTTACGACGCTGACTACACAGACGTAGAGTAATACATTTTTAAATTAACACAAGCGGTGACTCGGTTTTTCGAGCCACCGTATTGTGCGTAATGGTGACTACCACTTGACTTGAGTCGCCTTATCGTGTTTAATAACAGATAGTTTGTTTATAAAGCAGGTGAACCCACTTGGCAGAAAAGAGAGATTATTACGAAGTCTTAGGCGTCCAGAAAGGTGCCACAGACGATGAAATAAAAAAAGCATACAGACAGAGTGCTAAAAAGTACCACCCTGACTTGCATCCGGGTGACTCTGAGTGCGAGGCTAAGTTTAAGGAAGTAAACGAAGCGTACGAGGTGCTGTCTGATAAAGACAAGAAGGCACGATACGACCAGTTCGGTCACGCAGGCGTTGACCCTAATTACGGTGCGGGTGCAGGCTCATACGGCTCACCATTTGGTCAGGACATTGACTTTGGTGACATATTTAGCTCAGTGTTCGGCGGTTTCGGTGGATTTTCAGGTAGACGTAGTGCTAACCCTAACGCTCCACGACGTGGTACTGATGTTGAAACAACAGTGTACATCTCGTTTGAAGAAGCAGCTATGGGCTGTAAAAAGACTGTCGATTATCAGGCTGTGTCTACTTGCTCTGAGTGTAATGGCACAGGTGCTAAAAAGGGTACTTCTCCAAAAACCTGTCCTACCTGTGGTGGTAGAGGTCAGGTGACAATAAATCAGCGTACACCATTTGGTGTTGTCCAGACTTCACGTGCTTGTGATGCGTGTAAAGGTCAGGGTAAGATTATAGATGACCCATGCAGAGCGTGTAACGGTGCAGGCAGAGTAAGACGCAAAAAGAGTGTTGAAATTAACATTCCTGCGGGTATTTCAGACGAGCAGGTGTTAAACGTTTCAGGTCACGGAAACAGTGGCTCTAATGGTGGCCCTGCAGGTGATTTACACGTTTACGTAGGAGTTCGTCCACACCCTGTGTTTGAACGCAGAGGCGACGATGTGTGGTGCGAGTTGCCTATCACATTTGCACAGGCGGCTCTTGGTGCAGAGGTAGTTGTGCCTACCCTTTACGGTAAGGTGAGCTACCAGATTCACGAGGGCACTCAGCCAAACGATGTGTTTAAGTTGAAAGGCAAGGGCATCCAGCATTTAGGCTCAAAGTCTAAGGGCGACCAGTACGTTAAGATTGTAATCGAAGTGCCAAAGAACTTGTCTTCTAAACAAAAAGAACTCATCAAAGAGTTTGACTCAGCAAGTTCTGATAAAAACTACGCAAAACGTAAGACTTTCAAACAGAAATTAAAAGATTTGTTTTAAATAGCAAACAGCGACGGAGGACATCCGTCGCTGTTTTTATGTTTATATTGAATTTATTATTCTTCGCTATATTCAAGAATATCACCGGCTTGACACTGTAGTGCCTCGCAAATGGCGGCAAGTGTCTGGAAACGAATGGCGGTTACCTTGTTGTTCTTGATTTTAGATAAATTGACGTTTGAGATGCCGACCTTTTCAGCAAGCTCGTTTAACGACATTTTACGCTCAACCATCATCCTGTCGAGTCTTAAAACAATTTTCCCCATACTTACCTCCGATTAAAGCAGACCGTCAACTTCTTCTTCGAGCTGTGCACCGTAAGAGAAAATCTGGGTCAGGCACAGGCACACAAGACCTATGACAACACCTTCCAGAGAAACAGAAACATCAACAGGGGTGCCGTTAATCAGTGAAACTACATAGACAATTGCTGTTAATACAAAGCTAAAAACAGGCATTGCGATTGAAAGAATACCGATTTTCTTAACACGTTTTACAACAGCTTTCTGGAAAGGGGAAGTGCTTTCGGCCTTTTCGTATCTTCCTGAGATTGTGTAAAGAATGATGTCGAGATTGCGGAAAATCAACGCTACTAAAGCAAATGCAATGGCTACACCGATGTAATACATTGACACAGCAAAGTAGTTGATAACTCCTGTGTTTGTGATTAATCCCAGCTCAAATCCGATGCCTTGCACCATTGAGCTTTTTCCTGCAACAATTTCTCTCACCACATCTTTGTTGAACGAGCCTGCAAATAAGATTAAGCTTAAAACAGCGCCGATCCAACCTGCAATTTCCGCGATTTTAGAAATCACCGACAATGTTCTGTTAAGTCCTTTTTTCATTTTAAAATACCTCCAAGTTCTGACCGCCGTGCGGTCAACTCATTTAACTTCCGATTTTTCTCAAACGCGTTTGGTGAGGTTAATATATCATACGATTTTACGTTTGTCAATAGTTTTTTAACGTAAAACATTAAAAATTATTCGAAAATGATTAAAATGATATCGTGTTACATAAATTTAGTGCGTGATGAATTGTGTAACAGTAGGTTGTATCGTTAAAAACAAGCTTGTATTTTAGGTTTATTAACTTGGGTTTAATATTGAAATCTTAACGCAAATGGTATATTATATGTAATGTATGTTTTGTATGAAAGGAAATCACTATGGAGTGGACACAAATTACGATAAATGTAAGCCCTGCTGATGTTGATGTAGCGGGCGACATTGCGAATATGACAGTGCCATACGGCATATATATTGAAGATTACACCGATTTAGAGCAGGGTGTTCAGGAAATCGCTCACGTTGATTTAATCGACGAGGATTTACTGAATAAGGATAGAAATGTCGCAAAAATTCATATCTACATCGACCCTGAGGATTCACCTGCTGAGGCTATCGCATTTTTGACCGAGCGTTATCAGGCTCAGGGAATTGAACACACTATCGAAGAAGAAAAGTGTGAAGAGGACGATTGGCTTAACAACTGGAGAAAATACTTCAAGCCGACTAAGGTTGGCGAAAAACTTCTCATTTGTCCATCGTGGTTTGATATCGAAGATACAGAGGGCAGAGTTGTGCTAGATATCGACCCTGGTCTGGCGTTTGGCACAGGCAAGCACGAAACCACTCGCCTTTGTCTTTCAACTCTAGAGCAGTATGTTAAGGAAGGTATGAGCGTTCTCGACGTCGGTTGTGGCAGTGGTATCTTAGGTATAGCATCGATTTTGCTCGGAGCTGACAAAGCCTTCGGTGTTGATATCGACCAGATGGCAGTTCGTACTGCGATTGAAAACGCTAAAGTTAACAAGGTGAGCGACAAATTCGACGTAGTCTGCGGTGACCTTACTGAAAAGGTAGAGGGAAAATACGATATTATTGTTGCAAATATCGTTGCAGATGCTATAATATTCTTGTCTAAAGGTGTCAAAGAATTTATGAAAGACGACACTGTTTACATTATGAGCGGTATTATCGACACTCGTTTAGAAGATGTTGAAAATGCCCTCAAGGATGATTTTACTATCATCGACAAGATTTTTGATAACGGCTGGTATTGTGTTGTTGCAAAGAAGCGCTGAACCACCGAGCTTTTCTAGTCTCAATGTGATCGAGGTCTCGCGTTAAAAAATCAAAGAGTTGATTTTTCTTTGATTTTAGCAAGAGACAGAGGAACAGTAGAGATTTGAAAAAGATGCGAGGTAGGTAAAGCGTGACATAAAAGTGCTGAGTCACATAAAATAATGCATTTCATCATACAATCATCACATTGCGCTATTATCATTTGTCTTAACTTACATTATCGGAGGATTTATTATGAAAAAAGAAAGCAGAGAGAAGCTTAATTTATTTTTCTCATCATTTTTAGTTATCGGTTACATTGTTTGCACATATTTCTTTATGTCGCTGACAAGCAGAGTTTCAAGTGCTATGGCTAACCTGATTCAGGTTTTCGTATTCACACTTTTCGGTCTTATTATTTTCTACGCTACAAGAGTAGGCGAGGGCGTTCCTGTAAAGCGTTTTTCAGCTATCGTGCTTTGCGTGCTTGATATTCCTGCACTTTTTGCTATCATCGCAACTTTAGCTCCTGCTTTCCCACTTCACGATGCTTTAGCATCTCAGCCGATTGTTATGACATTTGCTTGTGTTGCACTTGGTTACGGTATTCCTTACACATTCCTCTCAGGTTTTGAGGTTCAGGAAGAAATCGAAGATGCTGCTGAAACTGCTATGGTTGAGGGCGGTTTAGCTGAGGAACTTGCTGCTTTAGAAACAGAAGAATCAGTTGAAGAAATCGCTGACGAGGTTGCAAGCGACGAGGATGTGGCTGAGCTTGAGGCTATCGACGGTGCAGACGCTGAATAATTTTTAGTTTCTGCTTAATATTATTATCAGATTATTTTAAGGGGCGGACGAAATGTTCGTCCCTGTATTTTGAAAGAAGGTAAAAAAATGGGTTGTTCACATGATTGTTCGAATTGCAGCGAAAACTGCTCTTCTCGTACAGCTCCACAGGATTTAATTGAAAAGCTGAACTCTATGAGTTCTGTAAAAAAGGTTATCGGTATCGTGTCCGGTAAGGGCGGAGTAGGCAAGAGCCTTGTTACTTCTGCCTTAGCAGTTGAGCTTAACCGCCGTGGCTATAAGACAGCTGTGCTTGATGCTGATATCACAGGTCCATCTATCCCTAAGGCTTTCGGTATCAAGGATAAAGCACTGGGTAACGAGTTTGGTATTTTGCCTCGTACAACAAAAACAGGTATCGACATTATGTCTGTTAACCTGCTTTTACAGAACGAGACAGATCCTGTTGTATGGCGTGGTCCTGTAATTGCAGGCACTGTAAAACAGTTCTGGACAGATGTTATCTGGAAAGATGTTGACTATATGTTTGTTGATATGCCACCTGGAACAGGCGACGTTCCGCTCACTGTGTTCCAGTCATTACCGCTTGACGGCATCGTTGTTGTAACATCTCCTCAGGAGCTTGTTTCGATGATCGTAAGTAAGGCTATGAAAATGGCAGAGATGATGAACATTCCTGTACTTGGTGTAGTCGAAAATATGAGCTACTTTGAGTGCAAGGAGTGTAAAACTCAGCACAAGATTTTTGGTGAGAGCCATATTGATGAGATTGCAAAGGAATTCGGTACAAGAGTTCTCGCTAAAGTCCCAATGGACGATTCTCTTGCAAAATGCGTTGATACAGGTTCAATCGAGCTGTTTGTCGGCAACTATTTCGAAGAAGCTACAAACATCATCGAGGATGAGTTATCTGTAAAATAAGTGCCGAGCACTCGAGCCTTTACAATCTCAATGTGATCGAAATCCCGAGATAAAAAATCAAGAAAGTAATACAATTCTTGATTTTATCAAGGGATAGAGGAACAGTAGAGATTGTGAAGAGATGCGAGAGTGAACGAGGCATGATATAGAATTGCCGAGCAATTTATATTTTTGTGTTTTATGGGTGTACCGTTTGGTGCACCCTTTTTTTGTGCATAATATATGCGGTGATATTATGGAAGAACTGCCATCAAAGGCCAGAGCTGTGATGGGGATATACGGTGCGGCTACAACACTCGCACAGACCTCAATTGCTTTTTTCGGGTTTAATCGTGAAGATTTTATTGTGATACTTGTCGCTTTGTTTATTGCATCAACAGTAGGTTCGTATGTTTACATTGTGCTGTTTTTCAGGCACTACCGATATTATATATGCGACAATATGATTGTAATAAAAAAAGGTGCCCTCTTTAAAAGAAGACACCTTATATATGTTGACAAAATCAGCACAATTACAATTCACGAAAGCTTTGTGCACAGGTGGTTTAAACTGTGCACGATATATTTTCACGTTCAGGGAAGTGTTGTACGGCTTTCATTTGTACCGGTTGATAAATCAGACGAGCTGAAGAAAATTCTTGATAGCCGCCATTGACTTGTCTGCTGCTACGAAACGAAACTGCATAAAATCCATAAAGTCGTTTTCGTCAAAATCGTCGGAGATGCATCTGAGCACTGCACAAGGCACATCGTTTCTGTAGCATACCTGAGCTACTGCACCGCCCTCCATTTCGCAAGCAACAGCATCAAATTCATCAGCAACCGCACTTCGCATAGCCTTGTCTGCTACAAAGATATCACCTGTGGCAATTCTGCCGAGTGTTACGTTTGTGTTATCTAAATCCTTGCACGCATCATACAGCTTGTTTGCAACATCATCGCTTACAGGAATGTCGATTCGGGTTTCATCATTGTACTGTATAAGACCTTTCGGGTCACCCATCTGCGTGCCGTCAAAATCGTGCTGAACGCAGTCCTTTGAGATGACGATATCACCGATTTTAAGTGTTCTTGAAACAGAACCTGCGATACCTGAGTTGATGATAACATCAGGGTTGTATTTGTCAATCATAACCTGTGTGCTCATAGCAGCATTGACCTTGCCGATACCGCACTCTGTCATAACTACCTCTTTGCCGTTTATAGTGCCTGAAATGTATTTCATTTTAGCGTATGTATTTTCAGTTTTGTTCTCCAGTAATTTTGCAAGTCCCTCTACTTCAATTGAGAGAGCACAGATGATTCCTATCATTTCTATTCTCCGTTTCTTATTCTAAATTTTTAGTCTGGTACATTACCGCAGTGATGCCTGCGATAGGTGCTGTCTGGGCACGTAGAATACGTGTGCCGAGTGTCGTAGGAGTGACACCGTTAGCTTTGAGAATGTCGATTTCAGATTCTTCAAAGCCGCCCTCGCTTCCGACAAACATCGCAAGTGTTTTGATATCTTCGTCTATGATATCACGAAGCTTTTCTCCGCCACACTCATAAAATACTATAGCTTTGTCAAAGCTGTTACAGACATTAGATGCTTCTTTTAAAGTCATCATATCTTTTACCTGAGGGATTATTCCTCTGCGTGATTGGGACGCAGCGTTGTCTGAAATTTTCTGCCACCTCTGCACCTTCTTCTTTATCTGCTTTTCGTCAGGACGTGAAATACACCTTGCTGTTAAGACAGGTACAATTTCATATACACCAAGCTCTACAGACTTCTGAACGATATCATCCATCTTGTCGCCTTTAGTTAAAGCCATAAACAGTGTGATTTTTACGCTTGGCTCCTGTTCACATATTGTCGAAGAAAGCACCTTTACTGTCACTGAGTCAGTAGAAAAAGCGGTGATTTCACACTCGTGTCGTCTGCCGTCAAGAGTGCATAATGTGAGCGACTCTCCTACTTTCATTCTCAGTGATTTTGAAATGTGTCTGGCGTCTTCGCCTTCTATTTCAAAGATGTCGCCTGAAATTTCGTTTGTAAAAAACCATGCCATATGTTTTCTCCTGATAAATCGTTATAATTTTTCAGTGTAAATGTAAATAAAATAATAACAGATTGCGTCACCGATTGCAATAATTTCAGATATTTGGTAATATAGCTGCGTAAATAAAATGATGGAGGAGAGTCACGATACTCTCACGTAAATGAAACGCAAACTTTTTTGAATAAGGAGAGAATCATGAAAGCACAGGAATTTTTAGATATTTTAGAAAAAGAGAACATTGATATAAATGACTTGTCAACTCTGGTTGTTGAGGCGTTAACAAAAAAGTCATTGAAAATTGCAACAGCAGAGAGTTGCACAGGCGGTATGATATCGTCGCTTATTACCGATGTATCGGGTTCATCCGCTGTGTTTGATTGCGGTATTTGTTCGTATTCAAACCACATAAAGCATAAAATATTAGGAGTAAAAGAGGATACGCTAATGACATACGGTGCCGTGTCTGACAGAGTAGCTATGGAAATGGCACGAGGTGTGCGACTGCTATCAAATGCAGATATCGGTATCTCTACAACAGGAATTGCGGGGCCACTTGGTGGCACAATGTACAAACCTGTTGGTTTAGTGTACATCGGAGTCAGCACCAAAAACGGACTAATTGCACACAAGGTATTGATGGGTGAGGGCAAAGACCCACAACGTAGGCGAGTCAGAGAGCTCAGCTCTGCGTGTGCACTGTACTACGCTCTCCACGAAATTGCCGAAATATAGTAAAAAAGCCTTGTATTTTGTACCTTTGTATGCTATTATTAACCTGTATGTTTTACTCTGGGGTAGAACAGTCTGAACTTTTCACATTATTTTTAGGATACACCAAAGACAGGAGTTGATTTTATGGCCAGAGTTGCCGGAATACTCATGCCAATCACTTCCCTTAGTTCCCCTTACGGCATCGGAACTATCGGAAAAGAAGCAAGACAGTTTGCTGATTTCTTAAAAGCTTCAGGTCAGAAAATATGGCAGATCCTGCCTGTAGGTCCGACAAGCTACGGTGATTCACCGTACCAGTCTTTCTCTACTTATGCAGGTAACCCTTACATGATCGACCTCGACACATTAGTCGAGCAGGGGCTTTTAGACAAGGCTACTTTAGAGTCTTATGACTGGGGTAGTGACAACGGCTACATTGATTACGAGAAAATCTACAACAGCCGTTTTGAAGTTTTACACATTGCGTATAACAACTTCAAGGAAAACGAAGACCAGAAAGCTTTCAATTCATTCAAGCGTAAGAACGCTGCTTGGATTAAAGACTACGCTCTCTACATGGCTGTCAAGAAGGGTTTTGATATGCAGGCTTGGACTCAGTGGCCTGACGAAGCTATCAAGCTCAGAGAAGAAGCAGCTATCAAAAAGTACGAGCGTAAGTACAGAGCAGAAATCGACTTCTGGAAGTGGGTTCAGTTTGAATTTTACACCCAGTGGGAGGATTTCAGAGCTTACGTTAATTCAATCGGTATCCAGATTTTAGGTGATATGCCGATTTACGTTGCTATGGACAGTGCTGATACATGGGCTAACCCTGACGTATTCTGGCTCGACGAAAACCGTGAGCCTGTATGTGTTGCTGGTTGTCCTCCTGATTATTTCTCAGAAACAGGTCAGCTCTGGGGCAACCCTCTCTACGATTGGGATTATTTGAAAGAAAACGGCTACGAGTGGTGGATTAAGCGTGTTGAAGCTGCATCAAAGCTCTTTGACATCACAAGAATTGACCATTTCCGTGCGTTTGACACATATTATGCTATTCCTTACCCTGCTGAAAATGCTATCGGCGGCGAGTGGAAGATTGGTCCTAGAATGGACTTCTTCAACAAGTTGAGAGAAGCTTTGGGCGACATTCCGATTGTTGCTGAAGACTTAGGCGAGCT
Source organism: Ruminococcus sp. (assembly GCA_017473555.1). Classification (GTDB taxonomy): domain Bacteria; phylum Bacillota; class Clostridia; order Oscillospirales; family Acutalibacteraceae; genus Ruminococcoides. The sequence continues at coordinate 29,043 of JAFUKO010000101.1, forward strand.
TTTCGACAGCGTTAAAGAGTTATTAAAGGATTCAGGTTATCCTGGTATGAAGATTTTAACCTTCGGCTTTGGCGACGGTTGGGACAACGACTTCTTACCACACAGATATCCTACAAACTGTGTTGTTTACACAGGTACTCACGATAATGATACAGTTAACGGTTGGCTTTCAACAGCTCCACAGAATGAAATCGACTTTGCTAAGCAGTATTGCGGCATCGGTGATGGCGATGACTTCTGCCAGAAGCTGATTGAAAAATGCTACGAAAGCTGTGCTGATTACTGTATCGTACAGTTACAGGATGTTTTAGGTTTAGGCTCTGAAGCTAGAATCAACATCCCTTCAACTCTCGGTGGCAACTGGACATGGAGAGTTAACCCTGCTATGCTTACAAAAGAAGTTTCAGATAGACTTTACAATTTAGCACAAACATACTCAAGACTGGAGGAGAACTAAAATGGGTATTACAATGGAACAGCTTACCACAATATCACAGAGCGAATATTGCAAAAAACCTAAAGAGTTAACTCTTGAGCAGCTTCACTTTGTACTTGGTAAGGCTATCATGGGCGAAATCGCCGACAACTGGCAGAAATCAAAGAAAAAGCATTCTAACAACAGAAGAGCTTATTACTTCTCTGCTGAATTCCTTATGGGTAGAATGATGTACAACAACCTTTACTGCTTAGGTATTCTTGACGATGTTAAGGATTTACTCAAGAGCAAGGGTATGGACATCAATCAATTCGAAGATGTTGAGGATATGGCACTTGGTAACGGCGGTCTTGGTCGTCTTGCTGCTTGCTTCTTAGACTCAGCAGCTACACAGGAAGTTCCACTTGACGGTTATGGTATCCGTTACAAGTATGGTCTTTTCAAACAGCTTATCGAAGACGGCTATCAGGTTGAGGTAGCTGATAACTGGCAGAAGTTTGAAGACCCATGGTGTGTAAGACGCCTTGATGAGGCAGTTGTTGTTAAGTACGCTGATTCATCGGTTGTTGCTGTACCTTACGATATGGCAATCATCGGCTACGGCACAAAGAACATCAACACATTAAGACTCTGGCAGGCTGAGCCTGTTGAGGAGTTTGACTTCATCGCATTCAACAACGGTCAGTACGACCAGTCTGTAAAATCAAAGAACGACGCTGAGAACATTTCTAAGGTTCTTTATCCAAACGATAACATTTACGAAGGTAAGGTTCTCCGTTTAAAGCAGCAGTATTTCTTCTGTTCTGCATCATTACAGGACATCATCAAGAGATACAAGGCTAAGTACGGCAACGATTTCTCACACTTTAGTGAGCACGCTGCTATTCAGCTTAACGATACTCACCCTGTATGCTCAATCCCAGAGCTTATCAGACTTCTCTCATTCGAGGGTATCGGTTTTGAAGAGGCTTTCCAGATTGCTCAGAAGACTTTCGCTTACACTAACCACACAGTTATGGCTGAAGCACTTGAGAAGTGGGATATCTACCTCATGAGAAACGTTATTCCTGAGGTTTACCACATCATCGAGCTCATCAACGAGCGTCTTTGGAACGACTTCAAGGGCAGAGGTATGACAGATGACGTTATCCACAGAATGTGCATCCTCTCTGATGAAAGAGTTCATATGGCAAGACTTGCTATCTATGGCTCATCATACGTAAACGGCGTTGCTTGGATTCACACAGAAATCCTCAAGAACGACGTATTAAACGACTGGTACAAGATTTACCCAGAGCGTTTCCAGAACAAGACTAACGGTATTACACAGCGTAGATGGCTTGGTCTTTGCAACCCAGAGCTTTCATCTTTCATTTCTGAGAGAGTTGGCGACGGCTGGCAGAGAGATATGGCTAAGGTTGATAAGCTCGCACAGTGCATCGATAAGGACGCTGTTAAGGCATTCAATAAAATCAAGGCTACAAAGAAAAAGCAGCTCGCAGCTTATGTTAAGAAGATGGAAGGCAAGGAAATCAATCCTAAGTTCATCTTTGACGTACAGGTTAAGCGTCTCCACGAGTACAAGCGTCAGCTCTTAAACGCTTTCTCTATCATGTGGATTTACTTCATGATCAAAGACGGTCAGCTCCCTGAGTTCGAGCCAACATGCTTCATCTTTGGCGCTAAGGCTGCTCCTGGTTACAGAAGAGCTAAGGCTATCATCAAGTACATCAACGAAATCGCTGATCTCGTTAATAACGATCCTGATACAAAGGATAAGCTCCAGGTTATCTTCGTTTCTAACTACAACGTATCTTACGCTGAGAAAATCGTTGTTGCTGCTGATGTATCAGAGCAGATTTCAACAGCAGGTACAGAGGCTTCAGGTACAGGTAACATGAAGTTCATGTTCAACGGTGCTGTAACTTTAGGTACTTATGACGGTGCTAACGTTGAGATTACTCAGGCTGCAGGCGAAGACAACGAATACATCTTCGGTGGCAGAGTTGAGGATATCGAGAACTTAAAGCGTAACGGTTACGATCCAAAGGCTATCTATATGACAAACCCAATGCTCAAGAGAGTTGTTGATACTCTTGTTGATGGCACATTCGACGACGACGGTGCACAGGGTGAGGGTAGCTTTGCTGAGCTCCACAACGCTCTCGTAAACGGTACACACTGGCATATCGCTGACCACTACTTCCTGTTCTACGATCTTCCTTCTTATGTTGAGGCTAAGCTTCAGGTTAACCGTGACTACAAGGATAAGATTCTCTTCGGTACAAAGTGCTTAGAGAACATCGCTCACTGCTCACAGTTCAGCTCTGACAGAACAATCCTCCAGTATGCTAAGGAACTCTGGATGGTTAAGTAATTGACCCGATATATATGAATTATCCCCATCGCTTTGCGGTGGGGATTTTTTGTATGATTTGTCAAAAAACGGAGTGAAATTTCTACATCTAAAAGCTCGGCTTTTGTTGACTGTTTTTGCCTGTAATGTTATGATTAACGTGTATAAATATATAGGAGGCTTATTTATGAAAAAGCTACTTTCTATCGTACTCGCACTTATCATTACGCTGTCAGCGTTTTCAGGCCTTTCTTTCGCAGTTTTTGCTGAAGATGCAGGCACTCTTGCTGTTACCGTTAACGGCGTGACAACAAATGTCGCTGTAGGTGACAAGTTCACTTATACCTACACACTGTCAGATGTTGATATCTTAAACGCAGAAGTAAGAATCAACTATGATTCAAAAATGGTAGCTCCTACTGTTGTTGATGATTCTGACCCTGGATATAAGGATTATCTTAAAGAGGTATTCCCATATCTTTACTTCTTTATCGTTTGTAACACAGACCGTACCGACAAAATTCTTTACAACTTCTCAACAACTGAGGGCTTAACTTTCACAGGAGAATTAGTTGTTGCAAAATTTGAATTCACAGCTCTTGCTGCCGGTGAAACAACTATCAGCACAGAAGTTATCGAGATGGTTGACTCTAATCAGGATTACTATGTTGATAAGACAGCTGAAGGCTCTGTCAAGATGAAAGACTTCACTTATGGTGAATTTGTAACATATGAAGCTTTGGAAGAGCCAACAGAGGCACCAACCGAGCCTGTAAAAGCTGAAAAGGTTGAAAACGTTACAGTAACTGCTGATCAGGCAACAGCAACACTCAAGTGGGATGCTACTGAGGGTGCTGTAAAGTACTGGATTTACAGATACAACAACGATACAGCTAAGTATGAGTGTATCGGATCATCTAGTACAAACTCTTACGTTGTAAAGTACCTCAACCCTGACACAGAGTATAAGTTCAAGGTTTGTTACAGCGATGCTGATTCTATAGTCAGCGCACTTGCCAAAGCTGATGAGGTAGCTGTTAAGACACTCAAGGGTGCTGATGTTGAAACAATCGTTGGTACAGCAGGTCTTGTTGACGCAGTGCTCGAATGGTCCCCTGTTGAAGGTGCCGTAAAGTACTGGGTATACAAGGCATGGGAAGAGAATGGCCCATTCTACTGCTATAGCTCAGCATATGATACAACATGTACAGTAAGAGGTCTTCAGGCAGGTTCTGACTACTTCTTCAAGGTAATTTCAGTAACAGAGAGCAACGGATCACTTGTTCTTTCAAAGCTTGCTGACGCTCCTGTAGTACGTGTAGAAACAGATGCGGCTGATAAAATCACTGTACAGCTTGACAGCTATACTAAGTCATCAGCAACAATCCACTGGCCAGCATTCCAGAATGCAGACAAGTATTGGGTTCGTTATTCAACAACATCCAAGAACACTGCAGACGATTCACACTGGACAACATGGTCAAGCACAGCTGATACAAGCTATACAATCAAGTACTTAAAGCCAAACACAGTTTACTATCTCAATATTTGTGCTAGATATACTAACGAAGATGGTAATGTTGCTACAGTTAACTATATCCCTGTAATGGTAAGAACAGCATACGCTGACGAAAACGTTATCACATTCACACCGGTTGATGATACTCACGTAACTCTTACATGGTCTGAGGATATCACTAATGTATCTAAAACATGGGCTGGTATAATCAAAGAGGACGGCACAGAGACTATTATTACAAGTACAACAACTAACACAGTTACACTCAGAGTTGCAGATTATGAGAACGCAACATTCTTCCTCAAGGTTATCGATGACGAGGGTAGAGTTGGTTACTTAACACCAACAGGTGGCGAGAAGTATCACAACTAAGCGTTTGCGCTATGAGTTCAGAGCAAAGATGAAGTTGTATCAAAGGTTTCTTTTCAGTTTAAATGTGATGATGCACTCAAATTTGCTTGACAAACACCTTTGTGTGTGCTAAACTACAAATAAGTTGAATATACTATTAAAAAAGAGTGGGTCTTGACGACCCGCTCTTTTGTATTGTTTGAGGTGATTTTATGGCTAACGCTAAGAAAAAGGGCACCGCAACCGCTGTGTGGGAGCTGGTACAGCCAATTGTTGAGGGCTTTAACCTACAGCTGTGGGACGTCAGATACGTCAAAGAAGGTTCACAGTGGTTTTTAAGAGTTTTCATCGACAAAGAGGGTGGAGTTGATATTAACGACTGCGAAAACGTTTCACGTGCTATCGACAAACCACTCGATGACCTTGACCCGATAACCGACAACTACATTCTCGAGGTAAGCTCACCGGGTGTTGAACGTGAACTTGTGCTCGACGCTCATTTTGAGCAGTTCATTGGTGCGGATATTATGGTTAAGATGATTCGTCCTATAGAGGGCATCGGCAAAGAGTTCAAAGGTGTGCTCAAAGCATACTGCGACGGCGATGTCACAATCAGGGATCATTCTGACGAAAATGAAATCGTTATAGCTAAAAAAGATGCTGCATACATCAAGCTGGACGATTTTGATATATAAGTTTTCAATATACATCACATATAAAGGGAGAGATTATCAAAAATGGCTAGTAACAAAGAATTATTTTTAGCATTACAGCTTCTGGAGAAAGAAAAGGGTATTCCGGTTGAGTATATGATTGCTCAGATCAGCAAAGCTATCGTTTCAGCTTGCCGTAACCTATACGGTGGCAACGAGAACGTTGATATTAAAATGGACCCTGAGAAGAACGCTTTCGCAGTCAAGCTCAACAAAATGGTTGTTGAAGAAGTAGAAGACGAGAATTTTGAAATCGCACTCGAGGATGCAAAGGTTATCTCAAAGCGTGCAGTAGTCGGCAAAGAAATCGGTATTCCGCTCGAGCCTAAGAAGTTCGGCAGAATCGCTGTTCAGACAGCCCGTTCAGTAATCCGTCAGGGTATCCGTGACGGCGAGAAGGGTCAGATGCTTGTTGAGTTCCAGTCAAAACAGCAGGAAATCGCAACAGCTTTAATCGAGCGTGTTGACCCTGTATCAGGCAACGCAACAATCCGCTTCGGCAAGGCAGAAGCTGTTCTTCCAAAGAGTGAGCAGATTCCTGGTGAAGTATTAAAAGAGGGCGACTCTGTTAAGATTTATGTCGCTGGTGTTAAAGATGGCGACCGTGGTCCACGTGCTATTATCTCAAGAACACACCCTGACTTTGTAAGAAGATTGTTCGAAAACGAAGTTCCTGAGATTTTTGATGGCATTGTTGAAATCAAGTCCGTTTCACGTGAGGCAGGCTCCCGTACAAAGATGGCTGTATTCTCAGAAGATGCTGAGGTTGATGCAGTAGGTGCTTGTATCGGTACCCGTGGTGCCAGAGTTGGTGCTATTGTAGACGAGCTTTGTGGCGAGAAAATTGATATCGTGCTTTATAGCGAAGACCCTGCTAAGTACGTTGCAGCTGCATTATCTCCTGCTTCAGTAGTAGGTGTTGAAATTATTGACCTTGAAAACAAGTCATGCAAAGCAACAGTTCCTGATTCCCAGCTGTCCCTTGCTATCGGTAACAAAGGTCAGAACGTACGTCTTGCAGCAAAACTCACAGGCTGGAAGATTGATATCCGCCCTGAGTCAGGTTTCTGGGGCGAAGATACTGAGAACGAATCAGAAACAGAAGAGTAATTTTTTATCAGATCAGAAAAGGAGAAAATTATGGCAACTACAAGAAAAGTACCGCTCAGAAAATGCACCGGTTGTGGTGTGATGAAAGAAAAGCGAGAGCTTGTGCGTGTGGTTCGCTCTAAAGATGGCGAGGTATCGCTCGATTTAGTCGGCAAAAAGCCGGGTCGAGGAGCATATATCTGTAAAAATGCAGATTGCCTGAAGCTTGCACGAAAAGCCAAAAGAATTGAGCGAGCTTTAAATTGCACGATTTCTCCTGAGATTTACGATATGATGGAAAAGGAGATAGAAAATGACTGACAGATTGTTGTCGCTATTGGGTCTGTGCAGAAGAGCAGGACGACTGACTTTAGGCTTTGACCCTGTTGTGGATTCTATCAACCTGAAAAAAGCAAAACTTGTTATTGTGGCATCTGATTGTTCACATCACACAGCAAAGGATACTTTAACTGTTTGTCATAAAATGGGAGTAAAATCCTATGTCGTGCCATACACTAAAGATGAAATTTCTTTAGCAGTAGGAAAATACACAGCTGTGTTGTCAATAACAGACGATGGTTTTGCAAAAAAAGCCGAAACACTGATTTGTTCATTAAAGGAGGAATAACGCATGGCTATGATGATTAAATATAAAATTAAGGATGTAGCAACAGACTTAGGCGTCTCAGCTAAAGACGTTATCGCAGTACTTGAACAGTATTGCAAGGTTACTAAAAAGACAATGGCGTCACTCGAAGAAAGCGAGCTCGACGTTGTATTTGATTACTTTACACAGAAAAATGCAGTAGAAAACTTAAACGCTTACTTTGCTGTCAGAGATAAGGCTATCGAAAAGGCTGAGCAGGCAGTAAAAGAGCGTAAGCAAGAAGAAAAGCGTAAGCGTGAGGAAGCTAAGGACAGTATCCGTCCTGACTCCGCTAAAAAGGCTAACAAGCCTCAGGCTCCTAAAAAGGAAGAAAAGCCACAGCAGTCTGCTCCTAAGCAGGAGAAGGTTGTTGACCTGAACTCTGAGATTAAGTCACGTCGTGGTCAGGGCAGAGTAATCGACACCTCTGCTGTTGAAATCAACGTTGACAGATACAATGAGAAATACGACCGTATGGCATTTGAAAAGGTTAAGAACGAAAACCAGATGTCATCCAAAAAGCAGAAAATCAACCAGCGTTCACAGAAAGGTAAGCGTCAGGGCAAGCGTGAAACTGAGCAGGAGCGTTTAAAGCGTATCGCTGCTGAGCGTAAGGCTAAGCAGATGACAATCGAGATTCCTGACGAAATCGTTATCTCTGAGCTCGCGTTAAGACTCAAGGCTACAGTTGCCGAGGTTGTTAAGAAAGCGTTCTTAATGGGTACAATGGTTACTCAGAATGACGTTGTAGATTTTGATACAGCTTCTCTTATCGCTATGGAATTCCACGCAAAGGTTGAAAAGGAAGTTGTTGTTACAATCGAAGAGCGTATTATCGACGACAGCGAAGACGACGATGCAAATCTTATCGAGCGTGCACCGGTTGTAGTTGTTATGGGTCACGTTGACCACGGTAAAACTTCACTTCTCGACTGCATCCGTAACGCTCACGTTACAGCTACTGAGGCCGGTGGTATCACACAGCACATCGGTGCTTACAGAGTTAACATCAACGACAGAGATATCACTTTCCTTGATACACCTGGCCACGAGGCTTTCACAACAATGAGAGCAAGAGGTGCACAGGCTACAGATATCGCAATCTTAGTAGTTGCTGCTGACGACGGTATTATGCCACAGACAGTAGAGGCTATCAACCACGCTAAAGCAGCCGGTGTTCCTATCATCGTTGCTATCAATAAAATGGATAAGATGGGTGCTAACCCTGAGCAGATCAAACAGCAGCTTACTGAGTATGAGCTCATTCCTGAGGAGTGGGGTGGCGATACACCAATCGTTCCTGTATCAGCTAAAACTCAGATGGGTATTGACGACCTTCTCGAAATGGTACTTCTCGTTGCTGATATGAAAGAGCTCAAGGCTAACCCTAACCGTGCAGGTACGGGTATCGTAATTGAAGCAAGACTCGATAAGGGCAGAGGTCCGATTGCTACTATCCTTGTACAGAATGGTACTTTACGTCAGGGCGACACAGTTGTAGCAGGTACAACTGTAGGTCACGTTCGAGTTATGCTTGACGATAAGGGCAAAAAAGTTAAAGAAGCAGGCCCATCAGTTCCTGTTGAGATTACAGGTCTTAGTGATGTACCAACAGGTGGTGACATCTTCAACGTAGTTTCTGATGAGCGACTCGCTCGTGAGCTTGTTGAGCAGAGAAAGACAGCTCAGAAAGAAGAGCAGTTCAATGCTCAGACTAAGGTAACACTCGATAACCTCTTCGACCAGATGAAGTTAGGCGAGGTTAAGGAGCTTAAGATTATTGTTAAAGCTGACGTACAGGGCTCTGTTGAGGCTGTAAGACAGTCACTCGAAAAGCTCTCTAACGACGAAGTAAGAGTAAATATTATCCACGGTGCCGTTGGTGCAGTAAACGAATCAGACGTAATGCTTGCTAACGCATCAAACGCTATCATCGTAGGCTTCAACGTCAGACCTGACTCAAATGCTCAGGTAAGCGCAGAGCGTGACGGCGTTGATATGCGTATGTATCGTATTATTTACGATTGCATTGAGGAAATTGAATCAGCTATGAAGGGTATGCTTGCTCCTAAGACAAGAGAAGTTATCCTTGGTACAGCTGAGGTAAGAAACATCATCCGTATCAAATCTATCGGTAATATCGCAGGTTCATACATCAAGAGCGGTAAGATCCAGCGTGGTGCAGGCGTACGAGTTGTTCGTGACGGTATCATTATTGCTGATGATACAATTGCATCACTCCAGCGTTTCAAGGATTCCGTTAAGGAAGTAGCTGAAGGCTACGAGTGTGGTATCGGTCTTGAGAAATATTCTGATATTAAAGAAGGCGACATCTTCGAGGTATTTACAATCGAAGAGTATCGTGAGGACTAATAATTATGGCTAATCATAGAATGGGACGTACAACCGAGGACATCAAGCGTGAGCTCACGGCAATTTTCCGTGAGCTTAAAGACCCACGCGTTACAGAGGTTTTCCTCTCTATCGTGCGAGTTGAAGTTACAAACGATTTGTCTTATTGTACAGTGTTTGTCAGTGCGCTTGAAGGACTCGATAAAGCAAAAGGTGCGTGCAAAGGTTTAGATTCAGCGTCAGGTTACATCAGACGTGAGCTCGGTCACAGACTAAAGCTCAGACACGTACCATCTCTTATATTCACTGCTACCGACTCAATCGAGTACAGTGCTGAAATATCGAGAATCCTGAATTCTCTTGATATTAAGGAGAGCGACGATGCAGAAGATAACACTCCTTGAAGCATCTAAACTGCTTCTAAAAAATGACAATTTTCATATTCTGACACACCGCTATCCTGACGGTGACACTTTAGGCTGTGCATTTGCTCTGTGCTATGCGTTAAGGTCAAAGGGCAAGAAAGCTAACGTTATCGTAAACGGCAACCTGCCGTCAAAGTTTTCTTATCTTGCAGAAAGCTATGATGTACAGGACTTTGACTGTGAATACGTGGTATCAGTTGACGTAGCGGCACCGTCATTACTCGGTGATTTACAGGGTGAGTATGCTGATAAAATCGATTTATGCCTTGATCATCACGGCTCAAACACAATGGTCGCAAAGAACCTTTTTGTTGATGCTTCTTGCGCCGCTGCTTGTGAGATTATCCACGTGCTTATAAAAGCTATGGGTGTAAAAATCACACGTGATATTGCAAATGCATTATATACAGGCATCTCAACCGATACAGGCTGTTTCTGTTATACAAACACCACAGCCCAGACTCACCGAATTGCCGCAGAGCTCATTGAGTGTGACTGCGAATTCAACAAGATAAATCGCATCAACTTTGAGACTAAAAGCCGTGCAAAGCTTAAAATGGAGCGTATGGTATACGATACAATGGAATTTTACTGTGGCGGTAAATGTGCGATTATTTATACAACTATTGCTATGCAGAATGCACTCGGTGCAGGCGATGATGAGATGGAAGGTTTAGCATCTATCCCACGTCAGATCGAGGGCGTTAAAATGGGCATCACAATGCGTGAGAAAGAGGACGGCACTTACAAGGTGTCTGTCCGTACAAACGACGGTATCAACGCTTGTGAGTTTTGTCAACGCTTTGGCGGCGGCGGTCACGTAGCAGCTTCGGGCTGTTCTATCAGAGGTGACCTGCAGACTGTAAAGTATCTGCTCATAAAGGCGGCTGAAGAGGTGCTATGAACGGCGTAGTTGTTATTAACAAGCAAGAGTATTTCACCTCGTTCGATGTGGTCGCTGTAGTGCGTAAAACACTGCATACTAAAAAGGTCGGTCACTGCGGAACTCTTGACCCGAATGCAACAGGTGTTCTGCCTGTCTTAGTCGGCAACGCAACAAAAGCTCAGGATATTATCCCGAATCATGATAAGTCATACAAGGCATCATTCAGACTCGGTACAAAAACCGACACACTTGATGTCTGGGGCGAAATTCTTGAGCAAAAAGAGTCGCATATTACCTTTGATGAAATGAAAAAAGCCTGCGAGAAATTCACAGGCAAAGTTATGCAGACTCCGCCGATGTACTCTGCAGTGCAGAAAGATGGTGTCAGACTCTACGAGCTCGCACGTCAAGGTATTGAAATCGAGCGAGAAGCCAGAGAAATCACCGTGTATTCGTTGACTCTTTTGAGCTTTGATGAAAACACTCAGGAGGGCGAGTTCACAGTTTCTTGTTCAAAAGGAACGTACATCCGTAGTCTGATTTCGGATATTGCCGAATCTTTGGGCACAGTCGGTATGATGACCGCTCTTGTGAGAACATCAGCGTGTGGCTTTACTTTAGAGGATGCTATCACCCTCGACGAGCTTAAAAAATACGCTGAAAACGGTGTGATTGAGAGCAAACTGCTCTCTACCGAAAGCCTTTTTGTAGATTACAAAGAGCTTACAGTAAGTGACAAGCAGGCTGTACGTTTTTATAACGGCAATCCGCTCGATATTACTCGCACCGCTTTGCGTGATATGAGCATTTCAGACTCAGAGATTTTCAGAGTCAAGAACCCACAGAGCGAGTTTTTAGGACTTGGCACGGTCGATTTATCAAAAGGCGTTTTAAAGATTTACAAACATTTTTCAAAATAAAAAGCTCCCTGTTATAGGGAGCCTTTTTTATTTTACTTCTTCTACTTCATTTGAGGTGATAAACTTAACACTGCGTTCAACCGAGTCTTTAGAATTCTTCCAGTCACCGCCGGCGTTACGATAGTCAAACATAGTCGTAAAATGTGTGACATCGTTATACAGCGTTTCAAGATAGTTCTTGCATAAAGCGTTTGTGATTTCGCAGAATGCTTTCATATCCTTACTCTTGATACCGCCTTTTGATACAGCGCCACGGTGTAACAGCTCGTAGTGGTTAAGACAGAGATACTCCTGTTTTTTCAGCAGTTCTCTGAAAGCAGGGTCTGAGCCAAACTGAACGTAAAATGTCTGTAACAAGTGGTTTATATCAAAATCAATTCTGTCGCAAACATAGCAGGAGTTTCTTGCATTTTTTATAGCGTCAAGCTGAGATTTGCTCGGTTTTGCAGAGCCCTTTGGCATCATATGGCTGTTGATATAGTCAAGTCGGGTCTGCATCAAAAGAGCGTTAGAAAGCTTGGGACCACTGCTTAGCATCATCTCATAGTGGTGGTGACAAAAACCTTTTTCGTTAGTGATAACCCTGATGTTCGGTGCCATCATAGCGGCTCCTGTGATATACTCAACGTACTGCTTCTCCACCAGATCTCTCATACGGCAGATAGGGCATCCGCCTACTTCAGAAAATATATCGTTAATCGGGATTGTACAGATAGTTTCTTTCATTTTATCAACTCCACTAATAGTTTGCGTTCCATACATTTACATACGCATAGTATAGCATATTATTTTTCATTGTGGTATACTTAATTCAGAATTTGTGGAAAAGGGTTTTACTATGGGAAAGTTAGTTTTTGAAAATATACATCCGTTTGATCTTACGCAGACGCTGGATTGTGGACAGAGTTTTCGTTGGGTAGAAAATGAGGATGGCTCTTTTACAGGTGTGGTTAAAGATATAGTCGCAAATGTTTCATATAATAACGGCACGTTGACTATAGAAAGCGACAGTGCTTTGGACAAAGATATGTGGCGTGATTACTTTGACCTTGAGCTGGATTACAAAAAGATTAAAGACGATTTGTCAAAAATGCATCCTGTTTTGTCAGAAGCCTCTGCATATGCAGGAGGTATACGCATTTTAAATCAGGAGCCGTTTGAAGCGCTCATCACATTTATCATTTCGCAGAACAATAATATCTCAAGAATAAAGGGTATAGTCGAGCGCTTGTGCGAAAATTTTGGCGAAAAGATTGATGATACACATTACGCCTTTCCTACAGCAGATAGGTTGAGCAAGCTTTCTCCTGATGATTTGGCACCTATCAGGGCAGGCTTTCGCCACCGTTACATAATTGATGCTGCACAAAAAGTTGCAAGTGGTGAAATCGACCTCGAAGTTTTAAGAGAGAAAGAGTATTTTGATGCACAGAAAGAGCTGATGAAAATCACAGGTGTGGGCGTGAAAGTTGCAGATTGCGTGCTTCTTTACGGATTGCACAGACTTGAGTCGTTTCCGCTTGATGTATGGATGAAACGAGCACTCAGCGTGCTTTTTGAAGGGTACAAAGGTGACGAGTTCGGTACTTACGGCGGAATTGCCCAGCAGTATATTTTCCACTATTCACGAATGCATAAGGAGTTATTTGATTAAAGTGTGTGCTTCGCACATTGGACGACCAATGGTCGCTCCTACAGTTAATTATTCACACATAAATTCACCTTGGTTGCAAAAACTATTACCGAGGTGAAAATATGAATAACGAAAATATTAACGATGAAAAAATGCTTAATCTTATTTCAAAGAATGCGGAAATGGGTGTTGTCGGAATTGATGCTGTCAAGGATTACGCCAAAGGTGACAAGTTCAAAAAAGAGCTATTGAATCAGCGAGAAGAGTACAATAAAATCTACTCATCAGCTCACAATATGCTCGTCGAAAACGGATGCGATGTATCTCACCCGAGTGCAATGGCAAAAATGTCTACCGAGATGATGAGCAGAATGAAAACGATGGCAGACCCGACAGACTCAAAAATTGCCGAAATGATGCTCCAGGGCAGTGCGATGGGTGTTGCAAAGGTGATTCGCAACGCAGATGAGTACACGGGCGAAAGCGAACAAATCCGTGACTTAGCTCACAAGCTCCAACAAACCGAAGAGCTCAACATCGAAAATATGAAACGCTACCTTTAAGCGTGTAAACTAAAATTAAAGCCTGACAGTTATTGTAGCAACAAGATATTGCACGAAACCGTCAGGTTTTTAATTTGTGCTTTTAAAACCATATGCTATTCTTAAGGCTTTTTGTTATTGAAAACTACTATAAAAACACAATGCGTCAAAATGCGGTTGAAAATACTGTGCCTTTGTGATATATTGGTAGGGTGAAATTTTAGAAAGGAGTGCTTTTTTGTGTCTGATAAAACGGATGTAACACAGCTTGGTGCTGAAAAGAAAAAGAATAAAACGCTGTGGTGGTCACTTTTGTGGGCAAACGTTGTGATGCTTGTGGTGCTTCTTCTGACGTTTTTGTTCCAGCGTTATCTATATGCTCAGATGTCAGCTCATCTGCTTGTCGATGTCGAAATTAACCCGCTTATCATAGCTCTTGGATACATAGTTGGTGTGCTTTTGATGTGGGCGGTTGTGTACAAGCTCTTGAAAGACGAGCCAAATGATTTTGACAGCACAACAGAGAACCATAATATTTATTAAAATAACAAGCTCAGGTGATATCCACCTGAGCTTGTTTTATGTAGTGAGTGATTATTTGATTTTTCTTGCTTCAATATAGTAGCGTTTGTCATGAGCGTGACCCATTGAGAATGTTTTTCTAGGAAGTGAACCGTCAGCTTTAACAGCATCGAAAAGGTCGCTTTTTCCCATACCCTTGAAGATAAAGCCCAAGGTGTTTTTCTCTTTGCAAAGGTCGTATACAACGTCTTCGCCGTGGATGTAGTCGATTTTAACCTGTGGGTTTTCTTTCAAGTATTCGTCAATGAATACCTGTAGTGTGCCGACAGGGAGCTTTGCTGTAGCTTTTACTGTGATATTCTCGCTGCCTTTATTTGTTACGCACTCGTAGTCGTGGGTGTCATCACCTGCAGATACTGTGTGAGCTTCGAGGAACTTGTTCAAAAAATCGTCAGCATCGATGTTGAACATAACTCTGTAGATAGGCTCGAACTCAATTGATGCGTCGTGGATGTTAACGACTTCAACTAAAGCATAGCGGTTAAGCTCTGTTGGATTTTGTCTGTAACACTCTTTTGCTGTAGCTAATGAGTGGTTGCCGTCGCCAACCGCAAAGAGAAGGTCGTTGGCACTTCCTGAGAGGAGACTCTCTAAAGCGTCCTGAACTTTCACCTGAGTTTCTTTATCGATAAAGTAACCCTCGATATGTCCGCCACCCTGCATCAAGTCAAAGTTGTATGCGGTTGTCATATCGCTCTTTTTAGAAGCTAAAGGCTCGATAACCTTCTTGCTTTCATCGTCGATTAAAAGCATAACGTGTGGCATCTCAAGTGGTGCGTCCTTACGGATAGCAACACGAGGTGGAATACGCTCAAGCACAGTCTGCTCTGTAGCTCTGATTAAAGCACTGGTGCCCTTGTTATAGTCGTAATCTTCGAGGTCGATAACACCGACGATACCAAGTCGCTTTGTGCCGTTTGACTCACGCTCAACGTAAATCATAGCGTCATCGTAAGACTTGAAAACGCCCTCGTTTAAATATTTTTCCATATGAGCGTTGATAGAATTGATGTAAGAAGAGTTATCGTCGCTTAAGTATATTTCAGGGAGAATGATATTGAGTGCTGATGGGCTGTCGCCAACAATAGTTTTAACATCGTCCCAGTATTTCTGCTCTGATGTGTACTGGTCACATGCAACAACTGACCATTTTTCAAAATCTTTCTCTGGCAAAAGCATTGATGCCGGATTAAAATGATACTTCATAAATTTACATCCATATTTTGCTATCATAAAGCATATCACAGAAATGTCGCATTATCAAGAATTTTGTGTCACGCTATTGATAAAAGCCTCAAAAAGTAGTATTATCAAGTAGGTGATTTAATGAAGAAACTAATTATGACTGACCTTGATTGCACACTTCTCCCTATGGATCAGGATGCATATATACAGCTTTATGTTACACAGATTGCAAAGCTTTTCTATTCTCGTGGATTTGACGGCAAAGAGATTGCAAAAGCTACAATGCAGGCTTCTTATATGATGGCTAAAAACGACGGAAGTCGCACAAATGCCGTGGCTTTTGAAGAAGCGTTTAGGTCTATTGTAGGAGATAGAGCCAAGGAAGCTATTGAAATTTTCCCGTCTGTTTACGGGGAGCCATATGACGTTATAAAGGATGTGACAAAGGTTAATCCGTACGCAGAAGAAATCGTCAAGCTGATGCGTGAGAAGGCTGAATTTGTAGTGGTTGCAACCCAGCCGATGTTCCCACTGGAAGCGGTTATAAAACGTCTTTCGTGGACTAACCTTTCTGCTGATATGTTTGATGACATTACTGTGTATGATAAGTGTACTTTCAGCAAGCCGTCTACTGGCTACTATAAAGAGATTATGGATAAATTCAACGCAGATGCTTCTAACACTGTGATGTTTGGTAACGATGTCAACGAAGATATTCTGCCGTGTAAAGAGCTAGGTGTTGAAACATTTCTGCTCACAGATGGACTCATAAATTCTCACAACCACGATATTTCCGGTTTAAGACAGGGCACCTATACCGATATGATTGAATATCTTAAATCATTATAAAAAGCAACGCACCGATATTACTCGGTGCGTTTTTGCTTGTATATTACGTTAATTAAATCTCGTTTTACCTATATAGTCAGAGTCATCCGAATAGTTTTCGAGATAATCGAGTAAAGCGGTTATATCATCACTCACAAAAAACAATTCCAAGTTGCCTTCTCGCAGGAATTTCTGTTCTACGCCGTTTTTTAGAAAACTTAACAAGTCATTGTAGTAGCCGTTTGTGTTTAAAATAGCAATCGGCTTTTTGTGTCTGTCTAAAGAGCGCAGTGTCAGAATCTCGAAGAACTCCTCAAATGTACCGATACCGCCCGGTGTGACGATGAATGCATCGCTGCTTTCTTCCATAAGCTTTTTGCGTTCACGCATTGTCTGGGTTTTTATCATTTCGTTGCACTTTTCATACAGTGCGCCGTCAACATTGAAAAAGTGGGGAACGATACCTTTGAGATAGCCGTTGTTTTCGCTCGTTCCTCGAGCTACTGCCCCCATCATTCCCTTGGCTCCACCACCGAAAACCAGTGAGTGAGAACGTCTGCTCATCTCTCTGCCTAATTTTTCGCCTGCTTCAAGATAAGAGCGGTCGATTTCATCCGATGCTGCGCCGTATACGCAAATTCTCATATAAAATATCCTCCGATCAGGTGAGTGAATTAAATGCACATTTCAAAGATTTTTTCGATATCCTCCGCAGTTAAATCTACAAAGCCGTGCAAAGTGTCACCCTCGCACGCTTTTTCTGCCATGAGCTTGAAGTGCTCTGTGGTGATACCTACCTTTGTGAATGTGTCGTCGAGTCCCAAAGTGTTAAATAAGAAGTCTGAGAGCTCATCAATAGCCTTGTTTGCTATTTCCATCTTCGGCAAACTCTTGTCGATATCAAAAACATTAACGCCGAACTGAACATATTTATCAACATTTTTCTCGTTCAGGCAATAGCGTAAAAATCGTGGTGTAAGTATAGCAAGACCCAAGCCGTGAGTAATGTCATAAATTGCTGACAATTCGTGCTCCATCGGATGACAGCTCCATTCGTGCTGTTTGCCACCGGTTACAAAGGTGTTGATTGCCCATGATGACGCCCACATAAGGTTAGCTCTTGCTTCGTAATCATCAGGCTTATTGAGTGCGATAGGTGTGTATTTGATAACAGTTTTTAAAAGTCCCTCCATAAAGCTGTCGAGCATATATAAATCCTCTTGTGGTGCGAAGTAAACCTCTAAAATATGGCTTAAGATATCCGCACTGCCACACGCTGTCTGGTACGCACTGACTGAATATGTGAGTGTCGGATCAAGGAAAGAAACTTTTGGAAGAAGCGGTTTTGCAAGTCTGCCGATTTTATCTTTTGTTTCAAGGTTAGAGATAACACCGCCACAGTTCATCTCAGAACCTGTAGCTGAAAGTGTGAGGATAGTAAGTACAGGGAGTGCGTCCTTTACTTCTGCCCACTCACTGAAAAAGTCCCACGCATCGTGGTCAACCTTAGCTGCTGCGGCAATCCACTTTGTACAATCGAGTGTTGAGCCGCCGCCAACCGCGAGCAGTACGTCAATATTATGCTCTTTACAGAGCTTTGCACCTTCTCTTACTGAGTCAACTCTTGGGTTAGGCTCAATGCCCGATAGTTCAAAAACTTCGAGTCCTGCCTTTTCAATCTGTGCTATAACCTTGTCATAAAGGCCTGACTTTTTGATAGAGCCACCACCATAGCAAAGTAAAACTCTTTTGCCGTAGTTCTTAAGCTCGTCGCCTAAGTGATCAGTAGCGTTTTTACCGAAATGTATTTTAGTAGGTACGTGATAGGTAAAGCTGTTCATAATATCCTCCTTTTAATCCTGTTCAAACTGGCTGTTGTACAGCTCAGCGTAAAATCCTCCCTGTGCGATAAGTTCATCGTGTGTGCCGATAGAGTCGATGTCACCGTCTTTGAGCACCAATATAAGGTCGGAGTTTTTGATTGTTGAAAGTCTGTGTGCTATGACAAAGGATGTTCTGTCATTTGTCAGCTCATCCATAGCCGCCTGGATAATACGCTCGGTACGTGTATCAACCGAGCTTGTAGCTTCGTCTAAAATAAGTAGTGGAGCGTTTTCAATCATAGCTCTGGCTATTGTGAGCTGTTGTTTCTGACCTGATGAAAGTGAAGTTTTATCATCCAGTACAGTGTCATAGCCCTTTGGCAGTGTGTGTATAAAGTGGTGGATGCCAACCGCCTTACATGCTTTGACAAGCTCTTCTTCGCTGACGTCTTTTTTTGAATACACGAGATTTTCTCGTACTGTTCCCTCAAACAACCAGGTGTCTTGTAGTACCATACAGAAAAGCTCGTGAACATTTTCTCTTGTCAATGTATCAATTGGCACACCATCAATCAGAATATCGCCTGAGTTTACCTCGTAAAAACGCATCAGAAGGTTGACGATAGTTGTTTTACCTGCACCGGTAGGGCCGACGATAGCGACCTTCTGACCTGCTTTAACCTTGACGCTGAAGTCGTTTATGATAGTCTTATCCTTTGTGTAGCCGAATTTTACGTTTCTGAATTCAACGTCACCTTTAACATTTGTAAGCTTCTTGGTTTTGTGGGATTCGTCAGATAATTCGGTTGCCTTTAAGTATTCAAAAACACGCTCACTTGCCGCAGCTGTTGACTGCATACTGGTAAATGCCTGAGCAATCTGGCTGAGCGGGTTTGTAAACAATCTTACATAAACCATAAATGCAACAATAACACCAAAAGTGATGTGGCCATTAAGCGCAAGAACAGCACCTACGATACATACCGCAACGTAGCCTAAGTTACCGATAAATGTCATCAGTGGTTGCATCATACCTGATAGCGCTGACGCCTTGTATGCTGAGTCACGCAAATGGCGGTTTATTCTGTCGAATTCCTCTTTGGATGATTTTTCTGCATTGAACGCTTTCACAACCAGGTGACCTGAGTAAATCTCCTCAACGTGGCCGTTAATAGCACCCAGATGTCGTTGCTGACGTGTAAAATGCTTCTGCGAGTTTTTCATAATAAAGCTCATCATCACAAAGCCTAAAATCGAAGTTGCAACAGCTGTTAAGGTGAGAGTCACGTTTGTGATGAACATCATAAACAGCGAACCCAAAAACAGCGTAACGTTTGAAACGAGCATACCGATGCTCTGGTTTAAGGTCATACCGATTGTGTCGATATCGTTTGTAATACGTGAGAGTACATCGCCGTAGCTGACTTTATCAAAGTAGGAGAAAGGTAGGCGGTTTGTTTTCTCGATAATATCAGTACGCAGTTTTTTTGACAGTTTCTGGGTAACAGTTGCCATAATAAACTGCTGTGAGAAGTTCAGAATCCAGCTTATGCCATAGAGTACCATCATTATAACTGACAGCCTAGTGACTTTTTCTGTGTCTATTGTTGTTCTAAGACCTGCCGCAATTATGTCGGTTATCTGACTCAAAACATCAGGACCGATAAGTGCTACTATAGTTCCTATCATAGCGCATACTATCGCAATGATTACGGTTGGGATGTACTTTTTTGAGTAGTTAATCAGCTCGCCCCAGGTTTTTTTGAAATCTTTTGGCTTTTCGCCGTGGAATTTGTTGCCACCCGGACCTCGGTGATGCTGTACAGGCTTTTTTGATATATTTTCGCCGACCATTGTTTTCTTTTTCTCAATCATTTTAACAGCTCCTCCTGTGACAACTGTGATAGAGCAATTTCCTTGTAAACAGAGCAAGTTTCAAGCAAGTCTTTGTGCTTGCCCATACCCGCAATTTCGCCCTCGTTTAGTACTATAATCAGGTCGGCGTCTTTGATAGTACCGATACGCTGAGCGACAATGATGTTTGTAGTTCCTGCGGTTTCCTGCTTTAAGGTGTTGCGTAGCACTCTGTCGGTTTTGTAGTCGAGTGCAGAGAAAGAATCGTCAAAAATAAGTATTTCGGGATTTCTGCAGATAGCACGAGCGATACAAAGTCGCTGACGCTGACCGCCCGATACGTTGGTGCCGCCCTGAGTAATATCGGAGTTGTAGTCATACGGCATTTTCTCGACAAATTCACTCGCCTGAGCAATTTTTACGGCACGTTTTACATCATCTTCTGTGTAGTTTTCCTTGCCGTTTGAGCCGAATGCTACGTTTGTGTTGACAGTGCCCGAGAAGAGCAGAGCTTTCTGAGGAACATAACCGATTTTGTTGTGTAGGGCTTCAAGATTGTAGTCTTTGACGTCTATGCCGTCAACAAGCACCTGACCTTTTGTTACATCGTAAAAACGTGGAATAAGGTTAATCAGTGTTGACTTACCACAACCGGTCGAGCCGATAATCGCAATTGTCTGACCCTTTTCAGCTTTGAAGCTGATGTCTTTTAAGACATAGTCGCTTGCGTCAGGGTACATAAAGCTGACGTTTCTGAATTCGATTTCGCCTTTTACAGTTGAATCGCTACCATCTTTTTCACCATCAAATATAGTAGGCTCGGTATCGATTACCTCGTTTATACGTTTAGCAGCAACAACTGCACGTGGTGCCATAATGAATATCATATTAAGCACCATAAACGACATAATGACGTGTATTGCGTACTGAGAGAATACAATCATCTCAGAGAATATCTCGACTCTTTCCATTCCTACAGCAGCATTGATAATAAATGCACCTAAAAAGTATATGACCACGGACATACCGTTCATTACAATCATCATAGTAGGGCCCATTAAAGACATTACACGATGTGCACTGAGGTTGTTTCTGGTTATCTCATCGTTTGCTTTTTCGAACTTTGCTTCCTGATAGTCTTCGGCATTGTATGCTCTGATAACCCTCAGACCTGTCAGATTTTCTCTTGTGATACGGTTGATGTTGTCGGTGAGTCCCTGGATTCTCTTGAATTTAGGTAACGCAAAGAAGTAGCAGATAATAAGCACTGTGCACACAATAAGCACTGATATAATGGTTGTTAAGGTCCATTCTATGTGCTTGCCTGAAATTTTGCTGATTGCCCACACGCTCATGATAGGCGCCTTGATAAGAGCCATCATACCGAAAACGATAACATTCTGTACCTGAGTGATATCGTTTGTTGAGCGGGTGATAAGGGAGGCAGAGGAAAACCTGTTCATCTGCTCAAGAGAGAACGAGCTAACCTTGTCGTATAGTTTTGTTCTGACTCGAAACGAGTAGTCTGAAGCTACCTTTGCCGCTATGACATGCAATAATACAGCCATAACAAGTGAGCCCAGAGCACAAGTGAGCATTTTTGCTCCTGCTGTGAGTATCGAGCCTAACGCCGAGCCCTCTGTTTGTACCAACGTTGTGATTTCAGCCATATAGTCAGGCATTTTAAGCTCCAGAAATACCTGAAAGGCTATTACCAAGGCATTGAGTGCAACATAGAGCCAGCTCTTTTTATCAAAATGTTTTAGTATCTCTTTCACTCGTTGTCCTCCTTACTAAGATTATTCTTGATTTTTTCGCATATTTTGTAAAACTCAGTAAGCTCCTCTTGCGTTAAAGAGTCTGCCATAATGTTTTCCAGTTTATTTCTACGCTGTTTGATTTCATCAGCGACAAGCGTAGTTTTTTGAGTAAGTACGATTTTTTTGAGTCTGCGGTCAGCGCAGACTTCCTCACGCTTTATGTAGTCTTTTTGTTCTAAAAGCGTCAGTATTTTGCTCATTGTTGATCGACGTACATTGAACTCTTTCTCTAAATCACGCTGAAAGGTATCAACGTCATTGTGGTCGTAAAGATAAGCAATTATACACGCACTCGAGTGCGACAATCCTGATTTTTCGTCGCATTGCGAGGTATCACAAAAAGAGTGTTTCTGGATATGGCGGTGTATAAGATTGTTTATTTCAGCAAATTGTCTGCCGATTTGTGTATCAGTCATAAGCCACCTCTTTGTTAGTTGTCAAACTGTTTGATGTCTAACATTATACCGCACGGACATTTCTCTGTCAATCAACATAGTGTAAACATAACAATAGGTATAATGCACAATTTCGTTGAAAAAGTTGAAATGTCAACGTTGCGGTGATATAATGTAGCGGTAAAATGAGGTGATAATTATGGTACATATTCTGTACAATCTAAATGCCAATTGTGGTAATGATAAAAATAACACAGTTGATTACATTAAAAGTAAGTTTTCAGAAAGCAAAGCTGTGAGTCTTTTTGAAATAGACGATTTAAAGGCGTTTTTTGATACATTTTCTGCTGATGATGAGGTAGTTCTCATTGGTGGTGACGGAACATTGAACGTTGTTCTCAACAAGCTCAGAGGCTATGATATCAAAAACAACTTCTATTTATACAAAGGCGGCACAGGAAATGATTTTCTCCGTGATATCTGTGGTGATGCTTTTGAAAAAGACGAGCCTGTTCTTATAAACGAGTATATCGACAATCTGCCTGTTGTCACAGTCAACGGCAAGGAATACTTATTTGTTAATAATGTCGGCTTTGGAATAGACGGTAAGGTGTGCACTGCGGCTGAAGATTTGAAAGCTAAAGGTAAGAAGAGTGTCAACTATACTACTTTAGCCATAAAGCTTTTGCTTACTTCATATAAGCCTAACGGCGCTACTGTAACTGTAGACGGAAAGACCGAAAAGTTCGAAAGAGTGTGGATGGCACCTGTCATGAACGGACTTTACTATGGTGGCGGTATGATGCCGTGTCCACAGCAGGATAGAGAAAGCGACGATATTTCCTGTTGTGTAATTCATTCTACAAATCCTTTGCAGACTCTGATTATCTTCCCGTCAATTTTCAAGGGGGAGCACGTAAAACACGAGTCTAAGGTAAGAGCTTTCAAGGGCAAGGAAATCAAGGTAGAGTTTGATAAGCCTCAGGACGTTCAGATTGACGGCGAAACAATTCGTGGTGTGACAGAGATTTCAACTGTTAAGTATGCGTCACTCAGAAAAACCGCTACATCAAAATAAGCAAATATAAATTAGTATATAGCTTAAAAAGATAATTAATACAACAGGGCTCAACGTATCTGAGCCCTGTTTTTTATGTATATTTCAGTATTGTTAGCTACTTTGCCGATTTAGTGAGGTAAATTTTGAACAAAAAGCCGAAAATACCGCTTGTCGATTGACTTTATAAAACAGTTGTAGTAAAATCTTATGCATATTTGATAAGGAGGAGTGCCATTTTTATGGAAAACTATCTTGTTATTGCGACCTTTGTCGGTGCGGTACTGGCTATTCTCTTCGCTGTTATTATGGCAAAAAGAGTACTTAGTTTCGACGAAGGTACAGAAAAAATGAAGAAAATCTCCGCTAATATCCGTCAGGGTGCTAACGCTTACCTCAAAAGACAGTATACAATCGTATCTGCGTTCTTTGGTGGTATGTTTGTTGTTCTCTGTCTTATGGCGGCATTTAACATGCTTACCTGGTATGTACCGTTTGCGTTCATCACAGGTGGTCTGTTCTCAGGACTTTCGGGCTTTATCGGTATGAAGATTGCTACAGCCGCTAACGCTCGTACAGCAAATGCTTGCAGAACAGGTCTTAACAAAGGCTTACGTGTAGCTTTCTCAGCAGGTTCGGTTATGGGCTTCACTGTAGTAGGTTTAGGACTTTTAGATATTTCTATCTGGTTCTTCTTACTCAGATTCGTATTCGGCTGTACTGCTTCTGAGATTACCAGTGCTATGCTTACATTCGGTATGGGTGCTTCATCAATGGCACTCTTTGCCCGTGTTGGCGGCGGTATCTTCACAAAAGCTGCTGACGTTGGTGCTGCTCTGGTTGGTAAGGTTGAGGCAGGCATCCCTGAGGATGACCCACGTAACCCTGCTTGTATCGCTGATAACGTAGGCGACAACGTTGGTGACGTTGCTGGTATGGGTGCTGACCTCTACGAGTCTTATGTAGGCTCAGTTATTTCAGCATCTGCATTAGGTGTTGCTGCTTTCTCTAATTTACACGATGCAGCTTTCGGTTTCAGAGCTATGGCTGTTCCTATGCTCATCGCAGCAGTCGGTATTCTCTGCTCTATTTTAGGTACATTCTTTGTACGCACAAAAGAGAACGCTGACCAGAAAGCTCTCTTAAAGTCACTTTCACGTGGTACAAACCTTTCAGCTATTGTAATTGCAGTTGCTGCTTTCCCACTTATTTACTTTGTTTTAGGTAAAGCAAACTTAGGTTTCTACTTTGCTATTATCGCAGGTCTTTTAGCAGGTGTGCTCATCGGTCTTTCAACCGAGTACTTCACATCTGATTCATACAAGCCTACTAAGAACCTCGCTGCTAAGTCAGAGACAGGTTCTGCTACAATCATCATCGGTGGTTTAGGTCTTGGTATGCTTTCAACAGTACTCCCAATCGTTATCGTTGGTGCTTGTGTACTTGTTGCTTACTTTGTATCTGCTGGTAACTTAACAGAAGCAGGCGGTGCTTCTGCCGGTCTTTACGGTATTGCTTTAGCTGCTGTTGGTATGTTTTCAACTTTAGGTATTACACTTGCTACTGACGCTTACGGTCCAGTTGCTGATAATGCAGGCGGTATCGCTGAGATGGCAGGTCTTGAGCCAGAAGTTAGACAGAGAACAGATGCTCTTGACTCACTTGGTAACACAACTGCTGCTACAGGTAAGGGCTTTGCTATCGGTTCAGCTGCTTTAACAGCTTTAGCTTTAGTTGCTTCTTATATCGAGAAAGCTCAGGAAGTTGGCTCAGATGTTAACTTTGAAACATTCACAGTTATGGATCCGCTCGTACTCGTTGGTTTATTCATCGGTGCTTGCTTACCATTCGTATTCGCAGCTCTCACTATGGATGCTGTAGGTCGTGCTGCTCAGTCAGTTGTTATTGAGGTTAGACGCCAGTTCAAGGCTATCAAGGGCCTTATCGACGGCAAGGCTGATGCTGATTACGCAAGATGCGTAGACCTTTGTACAAAGTCAAGTTTAAAGGAAATGATTCTTCCTACAATCGTAGCTGTTGTTACTCCTGTTGTAGTTGGTCTTATCTTAGGCGTTAAGGGTGTAGTTGGTATGCTCGCTGGTGCTACAGTTACAGGTTTCTTGCTCGCTGTATTTATGTCAAACTCAGGTGGTGCTTGGGATAACGCTAAAAAGCACATCGAGTCAGGTGTGCACGGCGGTAAGGGTAGTGATCAGCACAAGGCTGCTGTTGTTGGTGACACAGTAGGTGACCCATTCAAGGACACATCAGGCCCATCAATTAACATCCTCATCAAGCTGCTTTCAATGGTTTCAATCGTATTTGCAGCATTGGTTGTTAATTTCTCAATTTTAGGTTAATAGTAATAATATACAAACAGCGTGTGGATTTTTCTACACGCTGTTTTTTTGTTTGCATTGAAATGGAAAATTTAGGGAGTATAATATAGATGTACAATTTATATTTAATATGGAGGTTAGAATATGAAAAAGCTAATTAGTGTTTTGCTTGTGATATCATTGCTTGTGTCGTTTGTGGCGATAACAGCATCAGCGTATAGCTGGAACGATCCTGAAGCTATTACAGTTGATGAAGCAGTCGCTGAATACGAAGCTGAAACAGGCGAAGAGGTTGAAACATTCAGATACTACTTCCTGATGCCAAATGGCAGTAACGGAGAGCGTAGCAATGACGAGCTCTCAATGTATTACGATAAGTATCATGCAAGCTGGTACACAAGGTTTGAGGATGGTACACCTACAACAAACACAGCGTGTATTTACTGGTGGGATAGTGGCATTGCCGACCCTACAATGTGGACTGGTTATCTCCCATCAGGAGTTGATGAAAACGATCCTGATGTTTACTACGCTGATGTTCCTCAGGCTGCAACAACAATTATCTGGAACAATGGCGTTGACGGTGGTATGGATCCTGATGATCCTATCTACTATTGTAGTGCACAGACAGTCAATATTCCTTGTGAATATTATGACCCGGGCGAGTCGGATAACTATCCTAACGGCACAGAAAACTTTGATGAAATGATTTTTGTTATCACTCCTGGTCTTGTCCATACCAGTGATTTATCACTTAAGCTGACTTGCGATGGAGAATGGTACTACTATTATGGTAACGGTTGTTATGGTTTTACTGAAAACGGTGACGAAGATGACTGTCTGCGTGATGATCACTATGATGCAGCAGGCAACCACGTTGGTAAGGATGAAGCTCCGACAATAGCACCAACCAAGGCTCCGACAGTAGCGCCAACATCTGCACCAACTCAAAATCCAATAGTTGATTCACAGTATGTTATCGCAGGAGCTGACGAAAAAGACCCATCTAAAATCAACGGACAGGTTCACGGATATATGGGCGATGCTGATGGTGACGGTGAAGCATCTGTAATGGACGCAACTGAAATTCAGCTTCAAGTTGCCCGTCTTAAAGTTTTAGATAAAATTCATATGTTACTGTCTGATGTTGACCGTGACGGTGATGTATCCGTAATGGACGCAACAGAGATTCAGCTGTTTAAAGCAAGACTCAAAGGCTCAGATGTCATCGGACGAATTCTGTATACACCTAGTTTGCCAGAGCCCCCGACTGAGGCACCTACACGAGCTCCAACAGAACCACCAACAGACATACCTGAGCCTACTGTAGCACCACCTGATTATCCTGAAATTGATTATGTAGATGTAGCTGGTGGCACACTTTACGAAGGTTATTCCAATGTTATCGATGTAAATATATGTACCAAAAAGGTATTGGCATTTACTCCTTCTGTCAGCGGATACTATACAATTGTTTCTGATTGTTTAGATTATTACGATGATCCGGTATGTGAGCTTTATGACAGCAACCGTGATTTTATAGATAGTAGTGACGACTATGATGAAAGTAGCAATTTCTGTCTTACAAGTTATCTGACGGCTGGCAAAACATATTATTACAAAGTCTATGATTACCGCGGTTCATATATGAGCTGTCCGATAAAATTCTATTCCGGTAGCTATGTTGAAGAACCATCCTATACTCAAACCGGTGTTATACATTTTGACGCGAACTCTGCCGGTTGGAACAACTTCAAGAAAGTTTTCTGTCACATCTGGGTATATAACGGAGATTCATTCTATGCTTGGCAGTCAAAGGGTTCAGCTTGTACAGATGCTGACAAAGATGGTATCTGGACATACGACTTAGAGGCAAAGGGGATAGAACTTGTAAGCGGACAGCTGTATGCAGTGGTTTTCTCAAATGAAAACGGTATGCAAACATACAATCTCTTAATGGGTACAGATTGTCTTGGTGATACAGCTTACTGTGACGGCACAATGTACGAAAATCCTGAGGATAGCTCAAAGACAGCACAGGCTGCTTTCTGGAAAGGTCAGTACCCTACGGTTTATGGTCCTGAGAAGTGTGTAACATCTATCGGTAATGTTGTAGGCACATGCGTTCCTATCTATACTTCTTCACAGTCAATGTTTGAGGACTTCCTCTTAAACAAGCTTGAGAATGCCAGAACATATTCAGGAAAAGACGACCAGACTCTGCTTGATGATACAGCTGAGGCACTCGGACTCAAAATAGAAAATGTTCAGATGGCTATAGAGAATACGTATGTATATGTTGATTGGAGTCCATATAAGTCAACGTTAAACGGTGACATAGTTGATGGTCCGGGATATGATCAACCATCTGTCCCAGGTCGACCATCTACACCGGATCAACCTAACATACCTGGACCACCTGATCTGCCAAATTATCGTATGGAATACGGTAACACTCTAAGATTTGACACAAATTCCGCTCGATGGAACAACTTCAAGAAAGTTTTCTGTCACATCTGGGTATATGGCGGCGATTCTTTCTATGCTTGGCAGGCAAAGGGTTCAGCTTGTACAGATACTGACGGTGATGGTATCTGGACATATGATTTAGATGCCAAAGGTGTAACGCTTGAACCAGGCACACTTTATGCTGTAATTTTCTCAAATGAAAACGGTATGCAGACATATAATCTGTTGCTCGATTACTCAGTTTTGGGCGATGTTGCTTGTTGTGCGGGCATTTCATACGAGGCTCCTGAGGATAGCTCAAAGACAGTACAGGCTGCTTACTGGTGCAATCAGGACTACACAGAGTTCGGACCTGAGCTGTGTATAACTTCTATCGGCAACGTTGTCGGAACATGTGTACCAAGGGGTACATCGACTTATGATCTGTTTATAGATTTTCTTGAGTACTACCTCGAAAACGCCAGAAGATATTCTGGAAAGAATGACCAGAATCTGATTGACGATACAGCCGACACTCTCGGACTTTCTCAAGAAGATGTGAGATATGCTATCGATGAAACACGTGTATATGTCAACTGGAGTGAATCTAAGTCAAAACTCCCTTCGGAACCACCGGTAGCGGTCGATCCGCCATACGGCTCGGACTCAATAACACGCACTGAGGCTTTTGATGAAATCAAAGAATACCTGCAAGATTATGGTGACTATGATAACACTGTGTACTTTGATGATGACGTCAGTGGCTATAGTGTAGAAGTCCGATATAATTCAAATTACAATGCTATTGAGATTTATGGCTATGATTATTCATCACCACGAGAGGTTGACACTTATATTCGTATAAATCGTGGCGAGTATGTGTTCTATTATGAGACCGAGATGATTAACCCGATAAGCTCTGCTGTTTATTTTGCAGCAACAGGCTTTGGTTCAATGGCAGACTCAAATCCTAATCATTTCTACACAAACAAAGCTACATTCTCAAGCTCAAACTACAGCTATTCACAGGCAGAACCGACAATTACAACAGGTTTTGCAAAAGCATTTGCGACTACTGACTATGCTTTATGGGGTGAAATAGTCGCTAGTATTTACGATTTGCTGTAATTGAATACAGCTGAAGTTTAACACAAACTCAAAAACAGCCGAGGGTTATCTTCGGCTGTTTTTTCTGCTCAAAATTCTGTTTTAGAACCAAAAATCGAACAGCTGTTCGAATAATTCGCAAGAAGAATTAACTATTACCGTTCTGTATCTTTTTTATCACTTTGAGAATTAACGATGAATAAACTGTAAGTCGGATATATAAAGGTGTAACTGGAGTTTTAAACCTTAGTCTGCTAAAATATAATCATAAGATAGATATATGAATTTTTTATATATATAAACATTTATGAAATACTTTAGGATTTGAGGAGGATTAAAATGCGTATTAACGTAATGGGCGAAAAAGTATCAGACGCAGTTGTAAAAATGTATGTAAACGAACTTCTCAAGGTGCACCCTGAGAGAAAGGTCTCCGCGGTGGATATCATCGTAGAGGGCGACTTTTTGAAGGTCAAGTGTGAGTACGAGCTTGACAACATAGCGTAAGAAAAAGCCTCCTGTTTTATCAGGAGGCTTTTTTATGCCTTGATTTAAGGTTTGTAAAAGGGTATACTAGATAGAGATTTTTATTTTGGAGGGTATTATGATAGTACTGAACATATTATTGCTCCTTTTAGGTTTTGTCTTGCTTATCAAGGGTGCTGACTTTTTTGTTGACGGCAGTTCATCTATTGCAAAGCTATTAAAGGTGCCGTCAGTTGTAATCGGTCTGACAATTGTTGCGATGGGAACTTCGGCTCCTGAGGCGGCTGTCAGTATTACAGCCGGAATTTCGGGTAGCAACGAGATTGCGATAAGCAACGTAGTCGGTTCAAATATTTTTAATATGCTCGTCGTTGTCGGCGCTTGTGCGATTATCAAGTCGTTTGATTTGGACAGAAACATCCTCAAGCGTGACTTTCCTGTCAATATCGTAGCAAATGTAGTTTTACTGGTAGCTATGCTGTTAGGTAGTGCGATTAGTCGCTTTGACGGTATAATGATGCTTTTGCTGATGATTGCGTATATTACGTGGCTTGTGGTAAATGCTCTGAAAAACCGTGAAGAGAGCGGCGACAATATCAAAACAATTTCTCCGATACTCAGTGTTGTTTATATTATCGGTGGTTTAGCGGCTGTTATTTTCGGTGGTGATTTGGTTGTTGATAATGCAACCGTACTTGCACAGGCAATGGGATGGAGCGAAACATTTATCGGACTCACCATTATTGCAATCGGAACATCGCTTCCTGAGCTTGTCACAAGTATTGTAGCTTCTAAAAAAGGTGAAAACGGTTTGGCGTTAGGTAACGTTGTCGGCTCTAACATTTTCAATTTACTGTTCATTCTAGGCTTATCAAGTTCGATATCCGAGATTGCCGTAGATTTAAGTGCAATAATAAATACAGTGTTCTTGCTGATTATGACTGTTCTGATGTATGTGCTTTGCGTAGTAAGAAAGAAGCTCGGCAGAGTAGAGGGCATAATTATGGTGTCCTTGTATGCAGCATACACAGGGTACTTACTCTATGTAGGATAAAAGTAGCTAAAATAAAACTCCCCACAGTTTTGTGGGGAGTTTTTTATGTAAGTACCTAAATAGTTTAAGCTAAAAACTTATTTATATGTGCCGATACCATAGCCGTCATCAAATTGTGCAAGGTATCTCTGAATGTTTGTAACATCCATGATATTTGTAAAGCCGTCAGCATCTACGTCAGCAGCCTTTTCACTGTATGGTGAAGGGTTGAGTGCTGCAAGTGCGAGCTGGATGGTTGTGCAGTCCATAATATCAACACCATCGTTACAGTCTGCGTCACCGAGCAGATATTTTTCAAAAGGTGTGCAGATGTTGTCAGCCTTGTCAAGTACGAAGTAATCGTACTGAACGCTATTGTCAGGTCTGTACTGTTCGCTTCCGTAAGTATGGGAATCGTGTGTCATATTTGAATCGTAGTAGTTATCTCTGTCAAACTTAACAACGATTTCGTGTGTACCCTCAGTAAGCTGGAGGAGAAGATGTGTACTTGTCTGGAAGTCGTAATTAACAACAGGGAATACAAGTGCACCGACATCAGTGCCATCAACGAATACTGAACGAATTGCCGCATTTGAGCAGGATGTAGGGTCGTTTGAGCTGTAGTCGTTGTAGCAAGCGAAGAACACATACTGTCCTGCTTCTTTGATGTCTACATTGATTGTGAGCGCTCTTTCAAGGTTTGCACTGAATACATCAGTGACAACAGATTTACCGCTAGCTGTTGCCTTTGTGAGATTCTTGAGTGTGCAGTTTTCAGCCTCAATCTTGATGCGACTTGGGCTTACAACTACAGGTCTGCTCATCTCACTCCATACGCCGTCTTTTGAAACTACTACAACGGAGTAAGCACCGTAAACAGAAGGGTCGATTGTGTAAGAGTTTGTAGAACAGTCCACATACTCTGAACCTGTCCATACCTTATATGTACAGCCGCTTTGTGCACCCCATGTAAGAGTGTTGCCTGAAAGCTTAGCAACCGGCATCTTTGGACAGATAACATGGTTTTTCTCATCGTTTAAGTTAACTGTTTCAACCTCTTCATCAGTATCGGCAACTGTGATAACAATTTCGTAGTTACCTGATGCACCGAATGGGAGAGTATAAGAAGTGCCAACGTTTTCGCCGTTAACAACGATAGACTGAATGACTGAGCCTTCACCCTCTAATGTGAGGTCGACTGTTGCGTCACAGTATGTGTAGTCATTTAAGTAGAATGGACCTTTCATCCACTCAGGGATATATGGCTCGAATGTGATACCGTCTGTATCGTAAATCATACCGAACAGTACCTTGTAGTAACCTGAGAGTGTAGCAGCGATTGACCATAACTGATGGTTAACGTGGATACCCTCACCGGTTGTGAAGTCTACAACCTCTTTGTTTACAAGAGAAGTTGCAGCAGCAGTGATACAGGAGTTCCAGATCTCTTCAGATAATAAGTCATAGCCGTGTTCTGCACCAGCGAGCATAAGCTGAGCTTCCCAACCAGGCCATACACCACGGTTGTGATAAACTCTGTCTTTGTGCTCGAGCTCACCCTGTTTGTTAGGGTAAACAACGTTTGCACCGTAAGTAACTAATGGATAGTTTTCAGCGATAGAATCAAGCTGCTCCTGTGTACCGATATTGAACCAGAGAGCATAGCCGTTAGCGATACAGTCAATTTTGTATGGGAGTGGTGAACCCATATAGCTTGGATACTCCCATGCAGCGTAGCAACCCAGCTCATCGTGCCAGAGTCGTTCTGTTACTGCTTTGTAAAGAGCATCGTATTTAGCCTGTAAGTATTCTGTATCTTCTTTGCCTAAGATTTCGGCAGTTTTAATCATTCTCTGTAAAACGCCGAGATAGATCATATTAACGCTTGTAGCCTTACCTTCTGCGATATTTGCGAGAGATTCCTCAACCTCGTTGCCCATCCAGTCAGGGTATGTCTGTGATCTCCAGTCAAGACCGCAGGTTTCGCCCTTCATAAGACCTGACTCGCTGTCCCATACTGTGTTGTAGTCCTGCTTGATGTTGCTTAAACAGATGTCGTAGAAGTACTCAAGAACAGACTCATCACCTGTTGAGAGGTAGATTTCCCATACTGAGAGGTATGTGATAATCTTGTCGGTTGAAACAGGATAAGAACCGCCTGTACCTGTATCTTCTTCAAATACCTTGAAGCCGTTGAAATGAACAACCTTTTCTTTAGCACAGTTTAAGGAGATTTCAGGATAGATAGCAGCGAGTGAGAATTCACACGCCATAGCTGTATCTCTTGTCCATACCTTTCTCCAGGTTTCACCTGTGTAGAAAGCTGTGCCGAATTCTGACTCAAACTTGTTGATAACTGTTTCTTCCATTGAGAGGTTGTAAACAGCTTCAGCAAGTGGAGTGTTAGGAGCTAAAAACTGTGGCATATCAGAAGTGTCTTTTACCTGATTCCAAGTTTTAGCTGTACCTGAGGTAGTTGAAGTCATTGAAGTAGGGGAGTTAACTGTAACTGTACCCTTTGTGTCTACAATACCGTCAGGAGAAAGTGTGTATGAGTATGGATACACATAGTCAAGGTCGATATCAAACTGTGTGCTTAAGTAGAAAGCAGGGAGATTACCTGCGTGTGCGTATCCGTTCTGTTTTTCGATGTTTACAGCAGCAAGTTCAGCGCCCACGTTTAAAATGCGGTACTTGCCTGTTGAATTGTCAACATACCATCCGCACTCATTGTCGGCTGAATCTTTTGTGCAAACTTCGCCATTTTCTGATATATAGATGTAGTTGCCTGTTTTAGCATTTTGAATGTAGCAAATCTGTGGGTCATCACTTGGGATAAAGTTCCATGTTGTGTTTGCATTAGCAATATTAGCATCGTTTATGCTGATGTAAGACAGCTTGCCGTCTCTTTCACACAGAACCTGATCAGCGTGGTCGCCCCATGCACTCTGGATTGTGATGTTTTCCTGTGGCTCATCGAATTTATAGAAATTCTTTGTGTCGCCTGAAATTACAGTTGCAGCGTTAAGACCTGTGAGGGTGTTAACTTCAAAGAGAACTGTACTCTCAGTAGAGAGTGTAAGTTTTGCGTTGTCACCGCTTGGTACAGACCATGTCCAGTCAGCAACCGCAAATTTGTACTCGTGAGCACCTGCAGGCAGAGTCTTTATAAGAGAGAAGTTATTGTCGCCTGTTGAGGTCATCAGGTTTTCTGCGTTTGCAGGCCACATCTCGCCATCAAAAGAACCTCTTAAGTAAACATCAGCACTAGGAGCTGCCATAATCTTAGCGCTCTGAGTATATGTCGAAGGGTTCATATTAAACTGAACCATAGCTGGCTCTGCGAGTTTAAGAGTGGCGTCCTGACTTGGTACAGACCAGGACCAGTCCTGTACAGCTATTTTGTACTGGTGGGTACCAGCCTGTAAAGAAACTGTGATGGAGTATGTACCGTTACCGTTGTCGGTGAGGATATACTCATCCAAAGCTTCCCAGCCATTGAAAGTTCCTCTTAAGTAGTATGTTGTAGCGGCAGACGTTGAAAGTGGCACTATCATAAGGGATGCCAGCAGTAATGTCAGCGTGAGCACAACCGCAACTACTTTGTGTAGCAAAGGTTTTGATTGTTTCATATAGTTATACCTCCGTATATTGATGTGTCCATTATACAATTTTTATATGTCATTTGCAATAGATTTTGTGAAATATGAAGACTGTTTTTTTATAAAATGCACGAAAAAGCCTGTTTTATCTAAAAAAGCAGGTATAGTATAGGTCGTTTGTGTCGGTGATTTGTTTTATGCAGTGGTAATGGCTATCAATTGAATATAAATTTGCATATAACAAAACGCCCGCCGATAATTTCGACGGGCGTAAAAAACTGAGTCTACTGATTATTTAGCAGAGCTGTAGTCCTTGTTTTTTGTCATAGTCTTAATAACAAAGAGAGTTACAACAGTTAATACTACACCGATTGGAAGTACGATGTACCAGCTCTGGATGAATCCTGCTAAGATGTAGCAGACAAATGATAAAGCTGCTACTGTAATAGCATAAGGTATCTGTGTTGAAACGTGGTTTAGGTGGTCACACTGAGCACCTGCTGATGACATAATTGTTGTATCAGAAATTGGTGAGCAGTGGTCACCGCAAACAGCACCTGCAAGACAAGCTGACATTGAGATAATCATCAGTGGGTTGCTTGGGTCTGCTGCAAAGAGGTAAGTAACGATTGGGATAAGAATACCGAATGTACCCCATGATGTACCTGTAGCGAATGCGAGTACGCAAGCTACGATGAAGATGATAGCAGGTAAGAAGTTCTGCAGTCCTGCAGCAGCACCATTCATCAGGTCGCCAACATAGTATTTAGCACCGAGTAAGCCTGTCATATTCTTAAGTGATGTTGCAAACGTGAGGATGAGGATAGCAGGTACCATAGCGATAAAGCCCTTTGGAATAGCATCCATAGATTCCTTGAATGTAACAACCTTTCTCATTACAAGATAAGCGATTGAAATAACTAGTGCGATTAAACCGCCCCATGGAAGACCAACTGTTGCATCTGTGTTAGCAAAAGCGTCAACAAATGGAACGCCGTCTAAGATACCGCCGTTGTAAACAAGAGCGAATACAGAAATAACGATAAGGATAACTACAGGTAAGATAAGGTCGATAACCTTGCCGCGTGGATTCTCGACAGCTTCCTCGCCCTCCTGCTGTTCACCACAGAAGAGGTCGCCGTACTCTCTTGCTCTGTACTCGTGCATAGCCATCTTGCCATAGTCAAATCCCATGAATGCGATAGCGATGATGAATACAAAAGTTAAAAGTGAGTAGAAGTTGTAAGGGATAGCAGCGATGAAAAGGTCAAGACCCTTGCCGTCTTCAGCATATGAAGCAACAGCCGCTGCCCATGATGAAATAGGAGCAATCATACATACAGGAGCTGCAGTAGCGTCAATGATGTAAGCAAGCTTTGAACGTGAAATCTTGTGAGCATCAGTTACAGGACGCATAACAGAACCAACTGTTAAGCAGTTGAAATAGTCATCGATAAAGATAAGTACGCCAAGTACAAATGTAGCAAGCATAGCACCAACCTTAGTTTTGATGTGCTTAGCCGCCCATTTACCGAAAGCTGCAGAGCCACCTGATTTATTAACAAGTGCTACGAGAATACCAAGCTCAACTAAGAAGATGAAAATACCTGCTGTATCACTTACTGCAGGGATAAGACCATCGTTGATAATAGTGTCCATTGTACCCAGGAAGTTAAACTGTGAGTATAAAAGACCGCCTGTAACGATACCGATGAAAAGTGAGGAGTAAACCTCTTTAGTGATGAGTGCAAGACCGATAGCGATAACAGGTGGAAGTAAAGCCCAGAGTGTACCCTGAACAGCACCCTCGCCTGCACAGGTTTCGCAAGCTTCTCCATCAACTAAACCTGTTGCGTGACAGTCCATACATGAAACTGTGCCGAGATAACCGCCTGACACTGCACCGAAAACGAGCAAGCCGACAATTACAACAGCCGCAATAGCAAGAACTATCTTGTTTGTTTTTGACATTTTATGTCCCCCTTAATATTTTTATAAAACAAAAACCGTGGCAAAAGTGCCACGGTCAAAAATTTCAACCAAAATAGCACTCCACCAAAATATTGGTGACAGTGTGATACATATTCTGTATCACCCCAGCCCTGAAATCAACGGATCTTTCTCAGGACTTCGGCAGTGATTCCTTTCATACACACTAAAAAATCCGTGCCACGTGTGTATTACTCTTAAGCACCGCACCTCTATTTTTGCTTATACAGAGATTATAACAAAAATCACCGTTTCGTCAACCTTTTCGACAAAATTGTTACCATATATGAAGAAAAACTATATAAAAAGAAAAAAGCTCTCCCGTAGGAGAGCTTTTAAGTGCTTGTACTTTACTTATAGCTTTTAAATTCTGCAATCAAAGCGTTAATCTGTTCGGTGAATTTCTTTAAATCCTTGTTTGGTATACCATCTAAATCCTTAGCGAAACTCTGGAGTCGTCGTGTACTTTCAAGCAGGTTGTGATAAAGCACGTTGCTCTTTGAGCTTTGCTCAAAAGTCTTACGCTCGATGCGTATTCCCTTAGTGATATTTGTGAATTCACCCGTTTTAAGGTCAAATTCTGTACCGCTGAAAGGGGCGAATGCATCGTAGCCTAACGTTTTCAGCTCACTTACAAAGTTGTCAGCAGCATTTTCGTCACCATGGTTTACAAACACCTTTTGAGGTTTGTTTCCCATACTCTGTAGCCACTTGATAAGACCGTTTTTATCAGCGTGTCCGCTGACACCCTGGAGTGTACAAATCTCAGCGTTAACAGCGATTTCATCACCAAAAAGTCGCACAGACTCTGCCCCGTCATGAATAAGTCTGCCGAGCGTGCCGTGAGCCTGATATCCGACAAAGAGCACCGTGCACTCCTTGCGCCATAAATTATATTTGAGATGGTGACAGACTCGACCTGCTTCACACATACCGCTAGCTGAAATAATTACCTTTGGTGTCTGGTCAGAGTTTAATTTCATCGACTCGCTTGTGGATATATATGTGTGCAGGTTAGAAAACATAAGCGGATTATCTCCGTTTTTCATAACAGCGAGAATCTCGTCATCAAGACATTCCATATCGCACTGCTGGTAGATGCTTGTAGCTTCATTTGCAAGCGGAGAGTCAACGTATACAGGAAAGTCGCCGACCTTGTCTTCAATCATCTTAGAGTTTTTAATCTCTCGGATGAAGTAGAGCATCTCCTGAGTTCTGCCTACAGCAAAAGACGGAATAATCAGGTTGCCACCACGGGAGAGTGTTCGTTCAATGTGAGCAGCCAGAGCTTGTACTGAGTGTGTTCTGTTTTCATCGTGCAACCTGTCACCATAGGTTGATTCAATCACAACGTAGTCAGTGTCAGGTGCAGGGCTTGGGTCTTTGATGATAGGTTGGTTAGTATTGCCGACATCGCCTGAGAAGAGAATCGTCTTTTCTACATCGCCTTCTTTGAGCCACAGCTCAATGCACGCACTACCTAAAAGATGACCTACATCATAAAAACGTACAGCAAGGTTTTCGCTTAAAACTATTGTTTTTGAGTATTCGCATCGTCGAAACAGCTTGCACACTTCTTCAGCATCAGACAGCGTATATAGTGGTTCTATAAGGTCCTTGCCTGCACGCTTTTTCTTGCGGTTTTTATATTTAGCCTCGCTTTCCTGAATGTGAGCGCAATCTCTGAGCATTATGTTGCACAGATTTGCAGTTTCGTTAGTGCACAGAATTTCTCCCTTAAAGCCGTTTTTGTACAGTAGTGGAAGATGACCTGAATGGTCAACGTGAGCGTGGGTGAGAAGAACAAGGTCGATTTCGTTTTCAGGAACAGGCAGAGGAGCGTTTTCGAAAACGTTAAAGCCTTGTTCCATACCGCAGTCGATAAGAATTTTGTGAGGACCGACTTCAAGGTAGGTACAGCTGCCTGTAACTTCGTGAGCTGCACCGATGAACATGATTTTCATAAAATCAACTCCGTTTCAGATTGTGTTTATAGATAGTGTAAAGAGCTGTCGCCGATAAATTCACGCATAAGCGAATTTGACGGCACAAGATTTTTGTCAAGCTCGCACGCTTGTTCAATCACTTTAGTAAGAGTAACAACCTCGTTTGTTTGAGGTAAAGTGGACAGGCTGTTTAAAAGTAATGAGCGATAAATGTTAATCTCGTAGGGGATAATCGTATCGATTGAGTAGTTGCATCTGTTCATAAATGGACGGATGAACTCGTCCTCACCCTCGTTAACGCTCAAAAACATATTAAATGTGTCGAGCAAATCTCGATCTCTGGTTTCCTGATCTCTAATCATTCTACGAGCAAGGCGGATAACCTTTGAACGCAGCTCTATTTCATCTGTAACAAACTGACTGCGTATGCTGACGTAAAATCTCGCACACTCTTCGTCAGGTACAGTGATAACGTTTGGATTCAAGGCGTGTGTGCCCTCAAAAATTATGATTTCGCCTTCTTTGCGTTTGAGTGTCCAGCCTGAAAACTCACGTTTGCAGGTTGTGAAATTATACTTTGGAATATCAACAGAAACGCAGTCCAGAATACATCGTATCTGCATATTGAGATAGTTTTTATCAAGTCTGTCAGGTGATTCTAAATCAAGCTTGCCGTCTTTAGCTAACTTGAACTCCTCGTCGTTAAGCTCACGAAAATAGTTATCAAGCGAAATAGTGTGTGCTTCGTGTCCCCAACTGTCAAGCAACGCCTCCAGCTTCATAGCTGTCGTAGTCTTGCCACTTCCTGACGGTCCTGAAATCAACACAATAGGAGCGATGTTAGCGTTATCTGCTATACGTCTAGCAATGTTTTCAAGCTGAGTGTTGTATTCGCTTTCGCAGAACTCGATGAATTTCTGCGGATTGTTTTTAATCTGATAGTTAATGTCGTCTAAGTAGTACTTCATAATAAACACCTCTTGTCTATTTTTATTTTACCACGATGTTGTGGAGAAAATATATATAATATGTAAAAAAATAACAGCGAAAAATATATCTCGCTGTCAGATTACGCAGTTACCCCTTTGTGTCACACTTGATGTAACCGCCGTTTATTTTAAATTGTTTGCCACAGTTTTCACCTTTTACAGCTGTTGCTTTAAGAAATCTGTGTTCGTTTTCACCGTCATCATAAATAGTATAAAAGCCGTAAAAAGCCCTGAGTATCCTGTCAGCATACTCAAAATCGGTGCTTTTTGTGATGATGTAATCACGTTCATCAGGGGCGGTTTCATATTCTCCCTCACCCTGAGTACGAGCATTTTCAAAGTAATAGTCAAAATTACACAGTAACTCCTTAACCATATCAGGGAGCAAAGCGTATATTTTTTCCATAAATGTGTCAAGGTTCTCGGCCTTATCAAGTTCAAAAGACTTTTGCATCAAAATTTCGCCTGTGTCAAAAGTTTCTTCCATTTTGTGAAAGGTGACGCCACTTTTTTTATCCTTCCTTAAGATAGAAAGAGGCATCGGCCACGCACCTCTGCCTTGTGGCAAAAGGGACGGATGCACGTTAATCATTTTTAAACCTTTGAGTATCGGCATACGATAGTAATAAGCCGCACAAAACAGAGCCTCTACACCATTGTTTTTGAGTTCTTCTAAATCTGAGAGGGTGATTTTATCGTAAGTTATCGGTATATTGTGACTTTTTGCAAACTGTGTAACTTTTGTATTAAATTCAGTCACCTGATCTACCTTACAGGAGAAAATCTTAGTGATTTCACAACCGTTTTGGTATAAACTTTCCAGCATAGGATAAAACAAATCAAAGCCTGCATACGCAATTTTCATAAAATCTCCCTCCTTTTTATATACTATACCACAGATATACTTGCTTAATCAATCACAGAAATTCACTTGCTTATTGACTTTATGATTACTTTGCGATAAAATACACTTAGACTATTATAGGAGGTTACTACTATGGAACATATCAAGACTATCGAAACTCGTAATCTTTGCGAAAGCGCAAAGAAGGGTGGCTGTGGCGAGTGCCAGACTTCATGTCAGTCTGCTTGCAAAACAAGCTGCGGTATTGCTAACCAGAAGTGTGAGAGCACAAAGGAGAGCAAGTAATTTTTAACAGGAAAGTGCCGCTCACAAGGGCGGCATTTTTTATTGATATGGTTTATGAAGTGGTAAAGAGGAGTAATTATGATTCACCAGTATAAATTAGGCGGATATAATATCGTGCTCGATATATGCTCAGGAGCAGTCCACGCTGTTGATGAAGTGGCTTACGATATTATCGCAATGTTTCTTGATAACGATAAAGATACAGTTATTTCAGCTATGAATGAAAAGTATGCTGACAGAGCTGACATTACAAAGGAAGATATAGAAGAGTGCTATGCTCAGG
This sequence comes from Ruminococcus sp., assembly GCA_017473555.1. Taxonomy (GTDB): domain Bacteria; phylum Bacillota; class Clostridia; order Oscillospirales; family Acutalibacteraceae; genus Ruminococcoides. The sequence continues at coordinate 69,827 of JAFUKO010000101.1, forward strand.
TAGTATCTTTAAAAGATAGCGGTAAGCTTTTTGTAGAAGATACATTTGAGCCGATGGCAGGAGAACTTAAGCGTAAAACTGCAGGAGTTGTAAAAGCATTGTGCCTGCATATTGCTCACACCTGTAATCTGAATTGTGCGTACTGTTTTGCTTCTCAGGGTAAGTATCAGGGCGAGAGAGCTTTGATGAGTTTTGAAGTAGGCAAGCGTGCACTTGATTTCCTTGTTGAAAATTCAGGCTCAAGACACAATTTAGAGGTTGACTTTTTCGGCGGTGAACCGCTGATGAATTTCGATGTTGTAAAACAGCTTGTACAGTATGCTCGTTCAATTGAAAAAGAAAAGGGCAAGAACTTCCGTTTCACTCTTACTACAAACGGTGTTTTAATTGACGATGATGTAATCGACTTTGCAAACAAAGAGATGAGCAACGTTGTACTAAGTTTAGACGGCAGAAAAGAAGTCCACGATAAATTCAGAGTAGACTACAGTGGTAACGGTAGCTGGGAGAAGATTGTCCCTAAGTTTAAAAAGCTTGTCGATGCCAGAAATAATAAGGACTACTATATGCGTGGTACCTTCACCCACCACAATCCTGACTTTTTAGAAGATATCAAAACTATGCTCGACTTAGGCTTTACAGAGCTTTCTATGGAGCCTGTTGTTTGTGCTGATACTGATGAGTCAGCTTTGACTTATGATGATTTACCAATCGTTTTAGACCAGTATGAGAAGCTCTCCGAGCTTATGATACAGCGTAGAAAAGACGGCAAGCCGTTTACTTTCTACCACTATATGATAGATTTACAGGGCGGTCCTTGTATCTACAAGCGTATTTCAGGTTGTGGCTCAGGTACAGAGTATATGGCTGTCACTCCTTGGGGTGACCTCTATCCATGTCACCAGTTTGTAGGTGATGAAAAGTACCTGCTTGGTAACATCTTCGACGGTGTTAAGAACACAGCCATTCAGGATGAGTTTATGGAGTGCAACGTGTACTCCCGTGAAGAGTGTAGGGATTGCTGGGCAAGACTTTACTGCTCAGGCGGATGTGCCGCAAACGCATACCACGCTACCGGCTCAGTAAAAGGCGTATACAAGTACGGCTGTGAGCTGTTCAAAAAGCGTATGGAATGTGCGATTATGGCAGAGGTTGATAGACTTTTATCATAAACTATCTGGGACGATGTTAATCGTCCCTTACCTTTATGGATACATTCGTTTTACCAATAAAAGGCTCCCTTGTGTAAAGGGAACTGTCACCATTGGGTGACTGAGGGATTGTTTGTACGTCGGCACCAAGTAACTACTCTAGAGGTCAATATGAACACACCTATCGTAGATTTTGTAAAAAAATACAATGATAATAACACCGTGCGTGCTCATATGCCGGGGCACAAGGGTGAGAGTATTCTGGGGATTGAACATCTTGATATAACAGAAATCAAGGGGGCAGACTCGCTTTTTGAATGTGATTCTATAATCAAAGAAAGCGAGAAAAACGCAGGCTTACTTTTTAATGCTCACACCTTTTACTCAACAGAGGGCTCGTCGCTGTGTATCAGAGCTATGCTGTATCTTGCATATCTTTATGCAAAAAAAGAGGGGAAAGCACCGCTTGTTTTAGCAGGACGAAACGCCCACAAAACTTTTTTATCAGGTGTTGCTTTGCTCGATATGGATGTTGAGTGGCTTTACCCTGAAAACACAACACATCTTTCTCTTGATATATCTGCAGAAGAATTGGATAAAAAGTTGAGTGATATGAGCACAAAACCGTGTGCACTCTATCTTACTTCTCCTGATTATCTTGGCAACACACTTGATATTAATGCGATTTCAAAGGTATGCAAAAAACATTCTGTGCTGCTTTTGGTTGATAATGCTCACGGTGCGTATCTCAGATTTTTAGAAAAATCACAGCATCCTATTGACCTTGGAGCTGATATCTGCTGTGACTCGGCTCATAAAACACTACCTGTCTTGACAGGTGGAGCGTATCTGCATATTTCTAAAGATGCAGACGGCTTGTTTAGTGAAAAGGCTAAAACAGCCCTATCTATATTTGCATCAACTTCTCCGTCTTATCTCATAATGCAGTCGCTTGATATGGCAAATTTATATATGGCTGACGGCTACCGTGAAAAACTAGGTGAGTTTATAGAAAAGGTTGATGCTCTAAAAAGTGAGTTAGTGGAGAACGGCTACTCTATTATCGGCAACGAACCGCTTAAGGTAACAATAAACGCCAAAAACTACGGCTATAAAGGTACAGAGCTAGGGGAGATTTTACGAGAGCATAATATTGAATGCGAGTTTGCTGACCCTGACTTTTTGGTGCTGATGCTGACACCGTCTTTAAAAGATACCGAACTTGTCAAAATAAAAGACACTTTAATAAGTATAGAAAAACGTGAGATAATAAAAGCTACACCGCTCCCTCTTTACATACCTGAAAGAGTGATGTCAGTGCGTGATGCTGTACTGTCTTTGTCAAAAACCGTAAAAGTACAAGACAGCGTAGGGAAAGTAGTAGCCAATGCGACGGTATCGTGCCCTCCTGCTGTGCCTGTAGTTGTCAGCGGAGAGCGGATTGATGACAACGCACTGTCGCTTTTTGAGGATTCCAACATAACAGAATGTGAAGTAGTAATAGAATAAACCCAAAACAGCCCCTTGATATCTTCGTATATCAAGGGGCTGTTTTATGTATTATTCAGTAGGATACACCGTTTTATAGTAATTGTTGTTGTATTCCTCAATTGAGAAACAGTGTAGGTCTGTGTCATAGAAAATCGTGATGATGCGGTATTCACCAGCCTTATCAGGTAGGGTGTTGAATTCGCTTGTATCCATAATGTACACAAGTTTATATTCATCCAGAACCTCGCCACCATTTACGTCAACAATCTTTTTCATATCGCCCAAAGAAGACTTGAACCGCTTGTCCTGAGCAATTATCTCTTCAATTTCACTTAATTCCTCATCTGTTGCGTTGTGGAAAAACACACAGGTAAAATAATCAATGGTATTGTGATACTTATTGATTTCAAAACTGAAAGTGTCGAGTGCGGTAGAAGAACGGTAGGTGGTGTAGCCGTCAGGAATATCTATGCCGACAATATCTTCTATGTGTGCAAGAAAATCATCGCTTGTTGTGTAAACTCTGGACACTATTGTTGAAACGTGGTTTTCGTCTGTAGTAGGTTTATTACTGTCCGCTACATAAGTATAGATGAGTATAAAAGTAGCCACTCCCAAAGCAATAATCAAAATGCAAACTATGGTGATAACAATGGGACTGAAGATTCTTTTAGTGTTTTTATTTTCCATAGATCCTACCTCCCTTAATCACAGTATATATTATAGAAAAATAAAGTCAAGGGTTCTTGACAAAATTGTCTACAAGTGATAGATTGTAAGTGGGATTATAATATTAAAATGAGGTGTTTTTATGAAAGAATACAGACTTGGTGCTCTTGAATCACGCTTTGCGGATATCGTGTGGGAGAACGCTCCTGTCAAGACTCCTGAACTAGTAAAACTTTGTGAGGAGGAGTTTAACTGGAAGCGTACCACTACCTATACAGTTTTGAAAAGACTTTCTAACGGAGGACTTTTCAAACTTGAGGGCGGTACAGTATATGCACAGCTTTCGCGTGATGAGTTTTACTCGAAGCAGAGTAAGCACTATGTAAAGGAGAGCTTTGGCGGTTCTCTCCCTGCGTTTTTATCTGCTTTTACATCAAACCGCAAATTATCCAATGATGAGGTTAACGAGATCAAAAAGATGATCGAAAATTTTGAGGAGAAATAAAATGACCGCACTTTTAGAGAAAATTTTCAGCCTGAGCATTACTGCATCATTTTTGATGGTAGCGGTAATGGTACTGAGATTATTGCTTAAAAAATCGCCAAAAGGTATGCGATATTTTCTGTGGGCGATGGTCGGACTCAGGCTTATTCTCCCATTTGAAATAGAAAGTCCCTTTTCGGTTTTACCGTCAAAAACAGAGCTTAAAAATGTTTCTGTTCCTACAGCGAATGTATCAGAGAATACGATTCCAACAATAGCGAGCGATGGCATCAATGTTTTAGATGTGCTTACATACGTCTGGACTACAGGTGCCGTGCTTATGCTTTTATATATGCTGATTAGCTTTATAAGAGTTCGCTTAATGGTGCGAGAAAGCGTTGTGTATAAAGACGGAATTTATCTGTGCGACCATGTCAGAAGTCCGTTTGTTCTGGGTGTACTAAATCCTAAGATTTATCTCAATTCGTCGATGTCAAAACGTGATATGAAGCTGATTATTGCACACGAGCGTACCCATATTAAACACGGCGATAATATATGGAAACCTCTAGGCTTTATACTTTTGAGCATCTACTGGTTTAATCCGCTGTGCTGGGTGTCATACTTTTTGTTTGTAAAAGATATCGAGCTTTTCTGTGACGAAAGCGTTGTAAAAACACTTTCTAAAAAGGGTAAGAAAAACTACTCATACGCTCTGCTGTCTTGTAGTACAAACAAAAATATGGTCACAGTATGTCCTTTAGCCTTTGCAGAAAACAGCGTAAAGCTAAGAGTCAGAAACATCTTAGGCTACAAGAAACCAGCTGTGTACATTATTGCAGTTTCGGTTGCTTTGTGTGTAGTGACAATGCTGATGTTTATGACACACCCTGTTTCAGCTAAAGAGGTTGAAAAGTCAGATGTAGTAAAAGCCACAACAACAGCTGAAACCATAAAAGAAACTACGGTTGAGACTACTGCACCTATAGTATCTGAAACTCAGGCTTCAACTGTTGCTTCTACAGAAAAGCCAACGGAAAAACAAGCTCAAATACCAACAAATCAACAGAATAACAACCAGATAACAACGATACCAAATGAACCTCAGCATAGTATAACACCGCCTGTTCATCAAGACGATAACCCTGATGTGTTCCTTGATGATTATGTAAACAGTTCAGATAGTAACGAAGTAATCGACATAAATCAAGTGAAAGAAAACGTCTATGAGGGTTCAAAAAACCTTATTGTCTTAGACCATAATTATAATAACAATATTTTATATAAAAAGGACTAGGCTTTTACAGGAGGTAAATTATGAATAACTGTCACAGCTCTAAAAAACGGATTTTATCAGTATTATTATGTGTAGTGCTAGTGTTCACAGCCGTGTTACTTGTGCCGATTAACGCATCTGCACAAGAGGCAGATATCGCAGATATATCGTACGACGATGAACTGATAATCGAAAAAGACGGTATTATATATTCGGCATCAGGTTCCTATTGCAAAGTAACGGGTTTCAAAGCAGGAGAACTTCCTGAAAATCTTGTTATCCCTAGTGAGGTTGATGGTTACATTGTAAATCGTATTTGGTCCTCTGCTTTTGAACAGGCACAAAAACTTGTCAGCGTAACTATTCCTAATACAGTAATAGGTATTGAAGAGTGTGCTTTTCAAAATTGCAAGAATTTAAAGTCTGTTAAATTCGAAAGTGGCTCAACTCTAAAACATGTAATGGAATGGGGGTTTGCGGGTTGTTCGTCTTTAGAGAGCATAACTCTGCCAGCAAGTTTGAAATCTATCGGTGATATGATGTTTGAAGATTGCACAAATCTTAAAAGTGTGACTATTGAGGACAACTCATCATTAGTGAATGTTGGTTCATGCTCATTTCAAAATTGCGAAAACCTCGAATACTTTGATGTTCCTGCATCAGTTGAGACAATAAGCGAAGAAGCGTTTAAAAATTGTTACAGCTTGAGTAAGGTTGACCTGCACGAAGGCTTGATAGAAATTTGGGGATACGCCTTTTACAATTGTTTCAGCCTTACTGAAATTTTCATTCCTGATAGCATTGAAGAAATCGGTGCCTGTGCTTTGGGTTGTTTTGAATATGAGGGTGACATTTATTCAAACCCTGAATTCGTGGTAGTCGGAAGTCCCGACTCCCTTGCTGATGAATATGCTGAGGCGTATATGGTGACTTGGGAATATGGTCTTTCTGCACCGAAGCTCAGTTCGATTGTGAATACAACTGACGGTATAAAAATTACCTTTGAAAAGCTGTCTGGTGTAAGCGGTTACTATCGTGTTTATAGAAAAACCGCAGATACTTCGTGGTCAAAGCTTGCCGATGTTACGACTGCTTCTTATACCGACAAAACAGCCGTGTCTGGCGTTTACTACACCTACACTGTCAAGTTTATCGGCTACGATGGCACCGAGAGTCGTTACGATAAAAATGGTTTTTCTATCACTCGTCTGCTGACACCAACAGTGACGGATATTGCTAATACAAATGATGGCGTTAAGCTTACTATCAGTGAGGTTAAGGGTGCTGCTTATTACCGTGTGTACTACAAAACAAGCGATGGCTGGAAAGGTATCGACAACACTGACACAACTACCTTTGTGCACGAAAGTGCTAAGTCTGGTGAGTCGTACACATACACAGTGAAAGCTTTTGATAAATACGATTCATCCAGCTCGTTTGATTCAAAGGGCTTTACAAATCAGTATATAGCAACTCCTGAAATAACAGCTGTTTCAAGCACAAAAGATGGCGTAGAAATAAGCTGGAACAAGGTTACGGGTGCTGTGAATTACCGTGTTTATATTAAAACCTCCACAGGTTGGAAAGGTTTGGGCAATACAACATCCGATACCTTCACTGATACAAGTGCTACATCACGTGGAAGATATACCTACACTGTAAGATGTATGACAAAAGACGGTAAAACTGCTGTCAGCGGTTACGATAAAGAGGGTAAAAGCTGTACTGTTTTCAGTAGAGCACCCGAGAAAGAAATGATTGACTCGATTAACAAAATTCAGCGACCTGATAGAGCTGAAAAATCTCCGAGTGCTTTAAAACCTCAGCCTATCAAAAAGCTGTCGGTAAAACTCGATCTGAAACTCTTAGTTGCAAATATTAAACTCCAGCTACAAAATGTTCCTAAAAAATAAGTTTAGTTTTTTACGCTATTATCCTTACAGCATTTTAGAATAAATAAGCATAACAAAAGGGTTGCCTGAAAACTAGGCAACCCTTAAAATTTGTCGCATATATAGTTTATGCTATGTCAAAAAGTGTATACAGATTCTCGTCGGAGTATTCGATTTCCGATGAAAACATACGGGCGATTTCAACCTGATCAAACAGGTCGAAGTTGCCCTTTTTTGTATAGATAACCGCTCCCAAGTGGTAAAGCAATGAGTACGCTAGTTTTACAAAACACGCTCTGCTCTGTGCTTCATACATATCAGGAGAATTAGCAAAGTGACGATAAATAAGATAAACACAAAATTGCTCGTATTCGTGTTGTCTGTGTGCCATATATGTATCAAAAGCGTAGGTGTCAATTTGGTCACTGTTATCTTTGAGCATACATAAAAGCTCGCCCCATTTTTTGTCGAGCATCTCAAGGTTTAGCAGTATGTCGCACAGCTTATTTATGCCTATATCATTTGCTGTTGTGCCGCATAATGAGAGCATATCGTCCAGTCGCTCGTCAATATTTTTATCCCTGTTTTGCAGGACTTTTATAATTTTATCTCTGAGTAATATGATTTCATCGTTAGTGGTCATTTCTTCGTTAGATATAAGGACTGTGTTTTCTTTTTGTGACAGGATAATTCTGCACGCTTCTTCACAGCACAGCCCAAGCCCGCTTTCGATTCTGTCTGGCAACTCGTTGTGAAAACGTGGGTGCTCTGAGCAGATTGTGCACAGCTTGTCTTCTCCAAGCTCTGTGATAATATCGCACAGATTTTTCTCGTTTAAAAACGGGCAGCGTTCGTTCTCGCATAACTTGAAATGAGGTGTGTCACAAAGCTCGATGTTGTCTTTTAGTCTGTTGCCAAACGCACCTTCAACACAGTTGTAGTATGAAAGTGTATCTTCGTCTATATCAATTTCCCAGCCTATACAACAGTTGTGCTCGCACATTGATGCGATACATTTGAATTTTTTATAGTAATCAGGATAGACTTGCATATTTACCTTCCTCTGTATTCCTGCTTTAATATCTCTGCCATTTCCTGCGGAGTTTCTTTACACCCACCATTAAGCCACATTTTGATGATAGCGTTGAGTCCATTTCTGAAAAATTCAATGTGGTATTTGATGTACTTGTCATCAAAATCAAGCTTTGCTCTGTTTGTGTCGTAAATCTGAATTACGTGTCTTTCATCGTACTGGAGCTTGAAGTAGGTTTTATAGAAAAGCTGGTTTTCGTAGATGTGTGTGAACATTTTAAGAGCACCGTTTTTGTCTTTGTTATCATAGTTTGCGAAGATGTTTGCAAAGTCATTTTCCAGCTTTTCACGAAATTTATCTGCAAGGTCGTAGATGTCCAAATAATTTGCGTAAAAGGTGCTTCGGTTTAGCTCGGTTTTCTTGCAGATATCTGAAACAGTTATGTTCTTTAGCTCGTTTTCCTGCAAAAGCTCAACAAAGGCTTTTTCGATTTTATCGATTGATTCTCTGCGACGTTTGTTATTTTTAGTATTCATAAACCCTCCATTATTCCAACACTTGTCCGAAAATTGATGATTGTTTTATCATTTCAGAAAGTATTATAATCTAATTGCAATAAAAAGACAACTGTTGTTTTAATGAGAGGAGAAATAATTATGAAAAAAAGTAGTTTTGTAGCATTGGTTTTAGGTACTGTAAGCGGTGTATTGTTTGCACTGGGTATGTGTATGGCACTGCTCCCTGAGTGGGATGCATTCACAGAAGGTGTGATTTTTGGCACTGTTGGTGTAGTGCTCGGTCTGATTACTGTGTTTGTGTGGCGAAAATGGAGAAAAAGCCTTCGATTAAGTTAAGCGGTAAGAGTATTGTTGCAATCATCGTAGGTGTTATAGGTGCACTTGTCTTAGGTGTGGGTATGTGCCTGTGTTTAGTGTGGGAGAGCTTTGTAATCGGTGCTATCGTAGGACTCTGTGGTATTGTGATGCTCTTGTCACTAATCCCGATTTTAAAGGGTCTTAAGTAAGAGGTGATACTATGGCTAAATCTAAAATCGTAAAAGGTATTAAGGGTATCGAAAAAACAGTTGTCGGTGGTTACAAGAAAATTGAAAACTCCGTAGTTAGCGGTTACACAAAAATCGAAGATAAATTTGTAGATATGTATCTGACAAGAGATGGTGAAACCGTAGAACAGGCAAAAGAAAGACTCAAAAAAGAGCAGTAAGTATATAAAGTTCAAAAACAAAAGCGAGGCAATTATCTGCCTCGCTTTTTATCTTATAGCAGTTCTTTTTCAATCAGGTTTATCATAATGGAGGTGTTCAGCTCCATGGCATCAATCGGGTATATTGTCTTAATATATCCGTGGTAAAATCTGTCCTTAACGTACTGTAGAATCTCGTTCTTTGTTTTATCGTTTTTGAGCATACAGACAATCTCATTTGCTGTGGAAATTGCACTCTCTTTTGCTTTTTCTAAATAGAGTTTTACGCTTTCTTTGTCAAGAACTCCGTAGTGCGGAATTAGTATATCTTTGATATCAAGCTGTCTTACTTTTTCGATAGATTCAAGCGTCATCTCGTAACCAACAAGAAATGAAGGGACAACGTCGTCTTTGCCATTAAATACACCAATCGTTTCACTACACAGCAAAAGTTTTTCTTCTTCGCAGTAAAATCCGACTGAGCATCTTGTGTGTCCCGGTAATGCGATAACCTTAAACTCGTGTTTACCTGTGTTTATTATATCGCCGTCATTAACTGCGATATCAACGATTAACTCGTCGATTAAGTCTTCGTATGTTTCTACACCGCATTTTGTGGCAAATTTTCTGTCTAAATCACGCATAACGTTTCTGGCGCTTTCTTTAGCAAAAATTTTTTCTGCATATGAAGATGCAACCACCTTAGCTTTTTTGTAGTGTTTTTTAATATATACAGAGCCAAGTGCGTGGTCATAGTGAGAGTGAGTCAGGAAAATGTAATCAAGCTCCCTATCCTTCAATACGGTTTTGATACGTTGTGCTACTCTATCTCCAGTGAACGCAAATCCTGTGTCGTAGAGAATAGAGGTCTTACCATCATCCAGCAAAAACGCACTATCCCCCGGTACAGCTCTTACATCTGTAATTTTGAAATTACTCATATTTTCATCTCCAATGTTGATATTTTAGCACAACATACAAGATAACTCAATGTTTATAGACTAAAGCACACAAAAATGTTGAATGTTCAACAATTGCTTGAAAATTGTGTCGTTTTGGGTTATAATGGAGCTCAATATTGTAAATGGAGACAATAGTATGGAAAATGTTAAGAGCATTGTTGCCAAAAATATAACAGAACTTCGACTACTGAATAATATGACTCAGCTTGAGCTTGCGTCTAAGCTCAACTACTCCGATAAAACTATCTCAAAGTGGGAGAGAGGTGAGTCGTCGCCAGACATAGGTGTTCTGGTAGAAATTGCTGACCTGTTCGGTGTAACACTCGACTATATGGTTAGAGATGAAAATATTGAAGAAAAAGTTGTCGAGAATAAGCGAGTGGAAACAAAATACAATCATAGAGTTATCACAATGCTCAGTGAGGGCGTGGTATGGTTTGTATCCATTTTTGCTTTTATCATTACCTCACTTATTGCAAGTAACGCAACCTTCCAGTGGTTGTATTTTATCTATGCCTTTCCGATTGTTTTGATTATTCATCTTGTATTCAACTGCGTTTGGTTTAACCCAAGACACAACTATCTGATAATCTCAGCTCTGATGTGGTCGATACTTGCAGCAATTCATATCACGTTCTGGTATTTCGGTATTGACGTTGCATTGATTTATCTGCTCGGTGTTGCGGGCGAGATAATTATTATTCTGTGTTCATTCGTTAAAAAGCCGAAGAAAAATAGCGAGCCTGAAGATTAAAGGATTTTAAAAAAACTAAGCATAAAATTAATAAATAAATTATAAAACACCTCGTTTTCTTAGGAAAAACGGGGTGTTTTTGTATCTCTACGTTTCGGAGAGTCAGCCGTAGAGTGGCTCTATGAAACGGATTTTGAATAGTAGACACGATTCTCTGACTTTTAGGTTTAGTTTTTTATAACCTACGTGTATAATAGCGCAAAGAAACGGGGGATTAAAGTGAACATCCTTTATTGTGGCGATAAAAACATAGCATACGGTGTGCTGTTGTCGGCATTGTCACTGTGTAAAAACAACGATAAAAAACTCAATATTTACATACTGACAGCAACTGTCGGTAAACATAAAGCTATTGATAAACAGTTAGAGAAAACGCTGGAGAAAGTAGTTAAAGAGTATCATTCGGATAGCACGGTAACACTGCTTGATCTAAGTGATATGTTTAATTTATATCTGCCTGTTAGTAATATGAGCACTCGTTTTACCCCATTGTGTATGTTAAGACTATTCGCTGATAAGGTGGATGGGTTACCTGACAAGCTGTTATACCTGGACGCAGATGTTATGTGCAGAAAAGACGTTTCGCATCTTTATGAAACTGATATTGAGGATGTCGAGATTATTGGTGTGCCGGACAGATACGGCAAGTGGTTTTTCGGCAACATTTTAAAGCACGATTATTTGAACTCAGGTGTGCTGTTGCTGAATATGAAAAACATCAGACAAAGCGGGTTGTTCGAAAAATGCCGTGAAATGTGTCGTGACAAAAAGATGTTTATGCCCGACCAATCGGCTCTGAATAAGCTGGCTAAAAAGCGCAGACTTGAACGCATATATAACGAACAGGGCAGGATGAAAAGTGATACTGTCTTAAAGCATTTTACTACATTTTTCAAGTTTGTACCTTACTTTCACGCAGTTACAATAAAGCCGTGGGACGAAGATAAGCTACATAACGAGCTCAGAATCTTTGAGTTTGACGATATAATTATCACAGCAAAAGGAGTATATGATTATGAATAGAGAAATTCCAATCTTTTTTACAATTGACAATGGTTACGCACCGTTTTTAGCTGTAGCTCTTAACTCAGCTATCAAGAATTCAAATAAAAACAGGCATTACAAGGCTATAGTTTTACACGAGGGCTTAAGTGATGAAAATAAGAAAAAGTTGAGTTCTTTGCAGACAGATAATTTTGAAATTGAACTTACCGAAATGAAAGCGAATTTCGAAGCTCTGGATGACAGAATGAGCAATCGCCTTCGTTGTGATTACTTTACACTTACAATTTACTTCAGACTGTTCATTCCTGCTATGTTCCCACAGTACGACAAGGGTATTTACATTGACTCCGATGTTGTATGTACAACAGATTTAGGCAAGCTTTTTGATATAGAAATAGGCGACAATTTCATCGGTGCATGCAACGACCTTTCAATCGCAGATATCCCACCGCTTGTAGCATATACAGAAAATGCAGTAGGAGTCAAAAAGCACGAGTACATAAACTCAGGTGTTCTGCTGATGAATTTAAAGAAAATGCGTGAGTGTGATTTCGAGGGTCATTTTTTGAACCTCCTAAACGAGTACCATTTTGATTCTATCGCTCCTGACCAGGATTATCTGAATGCAATCTGCAACGGCAAGATATACTATCTTGATGAGTCATGGGATACTATGCCAAATGACAAAAAGCCTGAGCTCCTAAAAACAAACGTTATCCACTACAACCTTTTCTCAAAGCCGTGGTGTTACGACAATGTTCAGTACAGTGAGCAGTTCTGGAATTATGCTAAAGACAGCGGATATTTATCCGAAATCAAGGCTTATAAAGAGGCATACTCTGACGAGCAGAAAAAAGCTGACAGCGAGTGTCTGGAGCTTCTTGTAAGACGTGGAATGGAAATCCCTGAGAACGAAATTACATTTAAAAAGATGAACGAGAGCGGGGTCAGAATCAGACTATGATTATAGGAGATAATCGTCAGGCAGTTATTGAAAATATAAAAGCCTTTGCAGAAAGCTCACAGTTTCATAACAAGGTTGAGCTTAACGACCCTGTGTTGACTCCTGAACAAAACCGTGAGATAACACGCTCGTTTATGGAAAACCGCACCAGTATGACATATAGAATTAAGTCAAAAATTGCGGTAGCTATGGCAAAGACAGCGACTAAAACCATTAACAAAGACACAGAGATAATTGGACTCGAAAAAATTCCTAAGGATATTGGCGGTGCACTGATTACGAGCAACCATTTCAGTCCGCTTGAAAATACGGTCATACGTCACATGACCAATAGTCTGAATAGAAAACACCTAGGTATTATTAGCCAGACAACTAATTTTGCTATGGGTGGTATCATCGGATTTTTGATGAATTATGCTGACACTATTCCGATTTCAACCGAGCCAAGGTATCTTGCACGTGACTTTTTGTCGGTGTTAAAGGAAAAGCTTGTCGATAAAAATCAGATGGTTCTGCTTTATCCGGAGCAGGAAATGTGGTTTAACTACCGCAAACCTCGACCTCCAAAAAACGGAGCGTATTTTTACTCTGCAAAGCTCAATGTTCCGATAATATCCTGTTTTGTAGAAATGGTGGATATGGACGAGGATGATACTGAAGAATTTAAAAAGGTAAAGTATGTGCTTCACATACTCGATGTACTGTATCCTGATTTAAACAAAACTCCAAAGGAAAATACCGAGATGCTCTCACAGATGGACTACAACCTAAAGAAAGAGTGCTATGAGAAGGTGTATGGTAAGGAGCTTACCTATGATTTTGAACCATCTGACATAGCAGGTTGGAAAAAGCACTATGAAAGTTAAAGAAAATACAAGGTATTACAACGAGTTTACAGATGATTTTGAAGAAACCGCCAACCAAAATTTTGAGCTTAAAAGTGACTACAAATGGGTGAGAACAGATTTTCTTTCTAAATTCTTATCAGCTCTGATTTACTCTATAGCTATACTATTTTCAAGCATTTACTGTCCTTTGTTTTTGCATATGCGGATAAAGGGCAGAAAAAATCTTAAAGGTATCAAGGGTGGATTCTTTATATACGGAAACCACACCCAGCCGTTTGGTGATGTGTTTATCCCTGCTTTGACAGTATTCCCAAGGCGAATTTACACCGTAGTAAGTCCTGCTAACTACGGCATCCCTGTTATAGGAAAAATTCTGCCATATCTGGGAGCACTGCCGATAGTTGACAGTATAAAGGGTTTTAAAGAGCTTTCTAAAGCTATGGGAACAAGGCTTAATAATGCGCATCCGATTGTAATCTACCCCGAAGCCCATGTGTGGGAATACTGCAATTTTATCCGCCCATTTTCGTCATCATCATTCAAGTTTCCTGTAAAATTTGATGTCCCTTCATATGCTATGACCGTGACGTATCAGAAGTCACGCTTTTATAAAAAGCCTAAAATGACAGTGTATTTAGACGGCCCCTTTCATGGAGAGGGAAATACAGCTAAAGAAAAAGCCAATAATCTGCATCAAAAGGTGTATAGCACTATGGTTAATCGTAGCAAGAAAAGCGACTTTGAGTATATAAAGTACCGCAAAGTCAAGTGATTTTTCTCAAAAAGGGTGACAAACCGACGCTGATGTGATATTCTATCCATAGAAACGGAGGCGTTATTATGGCTAACAAGGACACTACTAATTATGTATGGAGAGAAAGAAAGAGAACTCTTTTCGGATTGCCGCTTAGTTTTACTGTTTACAAATTAACAGAGGAGAAACTCTTTATCGAAACAGGCTTTCTATCAAAAAAGGAAGAGGAGATAAGACTTTATCGTATTATGGACTTAACCCTCAATATTCCTTTATCACAGCGTATTTTCGGCATAGGCTCAATCCACTGCTGTACTGCGGATAAGTCAACCCCTGAATTTGACATTGTCGGCATCAAAAACAGCAGAGAAATCAAAAATATGCTCTCTGATATGATAGAAAAGGAACGTCAGTCAAAGCGAATTGTAGGCAGAGAATATATGGATGACGACGTTGATTACGGCGACCATTTCTGATAAACTGAATAAATGCTAACAACAAAGGCAGACCTTAGAGGCGCACTCCGTAAGGAAGTGCGCCTCAGTTATATTCGCCTATCGGCGAGTGATATTGCTGTGCAGTGATATACGGCTATGCCGTGTGATATTCGGCTACGCCGAGTTTTTATGGCGAATATAATATCACACAAGCCGAAGGCTTTTATATCACTTTTGCTGTAAGGCAAAAATATCACTGCAAACTAAAGTTTGCAATATCACTTTTACACACCGAAAAAGAAATGTTATTTTCGGCAAGTATTTACCTTTCTCAAAGTATGTAACCCACTATGACACTTTCCAACTGAAAGTGTCAATTCTTTTATAAAAAGAAAGTAGGGAGAACACTTCTTTACGAAGTGTCTCCCTATCAGGTCTGCCTTGTTTTATTATAGAGTTCAGTTTTATTATAAAACTATGATATGGCATTTTTTCAGATACGTTAATCATATAAGATTGATTTTCTCTAAGAATGAAAGTACAAATACCGTTGTGGCAATAAGAATTAAAATACACGCCAAAACTGAAAATATAATAGGCAAAACTTTTTCGCGGTATGAAAACGAAGATATGCCGTTGAGTTTATTATATTTATACTCACAGGCGAACATTTCGGCAGGTAAACGTTTTTCGATTGTGTTGATAACTTCAAATTTTCCGCCATTGTTCATATCGTATGAGGTTAATGATATACGCCAGTTGCGACAAAGCATCAAAAGAATCAATCCCGAAACAAAAAGAATAACAGCACATATTTTTATATCGCTGAAGGCAAATGATGCACCTGCAAAGGCAATAAGAGTTGTGCTAAGTGTAGTGTACAGGTTTACGACCTCCTGACGACGTTCCATCAGTCTTTCTGAGGTTTCAATCATTATTCGATATTGTTCGAGTAATAACTGCATTTCTGTATCGGTGAATGTCCCCTTTGTTTCATCCAGATGCAAGAGGTTGTCTTCCATTTGCCAACCGTATTCATTTTTCATGAATTGTACAGATTCTTCAATAGGTACAGTTTTGTATCGGGAGTGGACCGGGTCTTTCTCGGAGTAATCATATTCATACCATGATCGGTTTTTGGAATTGGGGTCACTCTTAAAAACAACTATTCGTTTGTTTAGCTTTTCAGCCTTGTTTATCTCCCACAGAATATGCTTGCCTATGGAATTTCTTTCTCCTGATAATGAGTCGAATAAAATAACCAGGTGACATTCTTTTAATTTTCGAGTAGCTCTGATACGCCACAGTTTAGAGGTGCAGTCGTTTTCAAACATAAAAATATGACTATCCGGCGAAATCACTTTGCTTATTTCGTCAATTTTTTTCTTTACAATTTCATAATCGTCGAACTTGTATATTACATAAATATTCATAAAGCATCTCCTTATGTTGATGAACCCGTAATACTGTCAAAAATAATCTAATTTTATCAAATTATATACTAAATCAGGAGATAATTCAATGAAAATGCATATTAATTAGAAAGTTTGCAAAATTGTACGATAACAGCCTTAGTGGATAGTTTCGACAAAACATCAAATGCTAGTACATATGTAAACATAAAGCGTTGCATATGAGGTGTAGACCTCTATTTGCAACGCTTTTTAGATAGATATTATTATTTACTTGTTGGTCAGCGTTAATTAAAACAAACTGGCGTACAGACAAATCATTCCGTAAAGCTATTAAACGGATATTCTCTTACTACAAAGGCGATGTCAAAAGAGTATTTATCGTCCTTTGTGACAGTGCCGTTGTCATAAGCTGCAGTGTATTCAACATCGTCTTTGAGTGACCATGTAAGATAACCTGTGCCGACACCCTTTGCTTTAACTGTATAAGTCGAAGCGTCGAAGTCGATGACATCTTCAGACCCTGCCTTCACAGTCCATGTTCCGTCTGAAGGCATAAAGTCATAGTAAGAAGCACCGTATCTGTCAAATGCACCCACAGAAATTGTGTTGAGATTAAACACACCGTCTGTGAAAAGATAAAAGCTCTTCTGGTCGTTGCCTACCACTTTGAAAGATGCAGGCAGATACATCGGTACAGGGTCAGACAATGTGGTGTTTATGCTCTTCACAGTTGTAGTGGTAGTAGCTCCTGTCGGAAGCATCGGGCATCTGCTCGCAAATTTTACGATACCGTCTTTGATACCTGTATTGCTGTTATATGTATTAGCTATCTTAGACCAGTTCAGGTCCATTTTGGTAGTGTCTGTAGGGTCAGAATGACCATCGTGCTCTTTGTAGAAAAAGTGGTTGTCACCGTGTATGGAATCCCAACCGGATGTTTTAGCGTACTGGAGCTTGTTTGCGAGTGCTTCATAAGCATACATTTCTTCTTCGTTTTCACTGCTGCCAAAGAATGTTGTAAAATTAGATTGCTCATATCCAGCTGTGCTCAGTGCACATATGAACATATCGTCACAGTACACGTCACCGCTCATAGAGAAAATGACAACCTTGAAAGTTAAAGCGACAGGAACATCGTAGCTTACAGTCATGGAGTCTGTACAAACGCTCTGTTCAATGTCAACTATTGTGTGAGCCGGAACAGTATATGTTAAGGCTGCGGCGTTGGAGGTTGAGCTTACAATTGTCTCTTCGTTTGTTTTAGATGACGAAAAAACCTGACCAAGGCTAAGTGAACTCTGGATAACTCCCTTTAAGAACGAAGAAACGCCTATCTCGCACGAAGTACCAAACATTTCGTCGTAGCTGTAACTTTCGCTTTTTGAAATGGAGGTAGAGATTGATTCGGTTCTTGATATGCCTGTCTCAGCAGATGCTGTTGTATCATACAGAGTATCGTTTTTAGTAGTATTTACTATGTTGTTCTCTGCTGACGAGGTTTTCTTGGTTTTGCTGATATCCTGGACATAATCGACATTACCTGCGTCAATGATTTTTAAATCAAAGTCATAGAATGCAAGACCATATGAATTGTACTGATACTTGTATGTTGTACCTTCTTGAGTGATAGAGGTTACTATATTATATAAAATATCACGTGGAGTTTCGTCACTGAGTTTGGGTAAAGCGTCAGGGCAGTTATTACCCTGGTCCAGTATATCTTCGGGTTCTAAAGCATACCTGAATATTCTGTCTGAAATCTCATCACACATCTTTTTTCTGAGCTCGTTGAACGAGCCTGCCATAGAAAGACCTGTCGAGTGATAGTTATCATACTTTTTGTTAGCATGAGTTACTGACTTTGGTTTTGAGAGCACCTCTGCAACGTAACACTGCTCGCTCGAATCTGAATGATGATTCTTGCCGTAGTATTCTGAGTAGTTGTGTGAGCAGGTGTATTTTCCGCCATTTTCAAATACCGCACCAGCAACATCTGCCCATCGCTGAAGTATTGTGAAATTCTCTTCGTTGCCTTCTAAATCCTGATAAGAAATAGGTCTTGTCAGTGCATTATATAAGAAGTTAGTGTTAACATCCGCCTTAGTGCAGTTGGTACAATCAAAAAAGTTAATGCCGTCGTAATTAAGAGTTTTAATTCCTGTATCCTTACCATCTGCAGTATAATATATTGCATTTTCTGTTACTCTTGTGCCTGTAGTCAGTGCAGAGCCTGATAATGATGATGCAGTAGCTAACGTGCATATCGCCATTATTGCTGCCACTGTTCTTAGAAGTTTCTTTTTCATAATAACCATCTCCTTATTATCACACTTGGAAGATAAAGTTGATCGGTGGAAAAAATTCCCTTGATCATCGGGCACATCATAGCATTGACATTTTGAATATTCAACCCCTTTTTCTATCTGTTAATACAATGTTTACAACATCGAAAAATGCGTGATAGTGAGGCTTGCTTTCACAAAAATCCGTGTTTTGACTAAACTCAACAAACTTTACTGACACGTTAAAAAACACTTGTATACGCTGACAACAAAATACAAGGGGTTTTGGCTTATAACACAAAAAATACCAATAATCACCAATTAACCAGTGTGTCAGCAAAACCACATCGTGTTCAAAATTTGTTAATAATTGCATAGATAAAATTAACTGCAAATAAAAACCTCCACCATTATGAATGGTAGAGGTTATGTGAATTATTATATTTACGTTATCTGTTGGATTGAAGCGCAGTCTGTAATAACATAATGTAAGTGTATTTGCTTAAGAATTAAAACGATTTTTTAAAGTTTTTGCCAAGCTCATAGCATGCTACTGCAGATGCAGCGGCAACGTTGAGCGAATCAACGCCGTGAAACATAGGTATCTTTACGGTGTAATCGCAGTTGTCTATGGTTGTATCAGAAAGCCCATCGCCTTCTGTTCCCATAATAATGGCGAGTTTTTTCTCTTTGGCAAGCCTTGGATCGTCTATAGAAAGAGAGTTGTCCTTAAGAGCCATAGCAACGGTTTTAAATCCCAGAGCCTTGATTTCATCAATATTATCGTCAGGCAAAAAGGCCCATTCAATCTGAAATACTGTACCCATACTAACTCTTGCGGCACGTCTGTAAAGCGGGTCGGAGCAACCTTTTGTCAGGAGCACTGCGTCCATTCCAAGGGCGGCAGCACAGCGGATTATTGCTCCCACATTGGTTGGATTCATAACCTTATCGAGAATAACAATTCTGCTTTTACCTTTGCAGATTTCGCTTACACTTTGCTGTGGCTTTCGCTTCATTGCACATAGCATACCTCGGGTGAGCTTAAAGCCTGTGAGTTGAGTAAGAACATCAAGGTCTGCACAAAACACGGGAACGTTGTTCATCCTTTCAAGGACGTGCTTGTCTTCGCCATTGATATGCCTTTTCTCTGTAAGGCAGGAGACAGGTTCGTATCCCGCATCAAGAGCACGCTCTATCACCTTAGGACTTTCTGCTACAAACAAACCTTTTTCGGGGAATTCTTTGTTATAGAGCTGAGCTTCGGTCAGCCGTGCATACACATCCAGTTCAGGTGCATTAAAATCTGTTATTTCGATAATGTTATTCATACTTGTTCTCCATAATGTTGATGTGTATATTGTAGCCGTAACAGTCTACAAGTGTCAAATGTTTTATGCACAGGAGTTCAAAATCCGATATGAAAATTCACAGCAAAAAAAGCGTTGCACATCAGGGGTAGTATCGTTTTACTTCTTCAAACTGCAACGCTTTTTAATATTGATTTATTTCATTGGGATTTTCGGTATGTTACGGACAATGAATATATAGTTGGATGAGTTACGCTTCTTGTGTGTGGTCCTTCTTCACAGCCGACTTTTTTAGGGATTTATAGAGACACACGATAAGTGAGACAAGTGCTGTAACACCACTGATGATTTTACATGGGTAGGAAACAAAAGCTCCAGGTTCTCCTGGAATAGGAATGCTCTCGCCTCCTGTAACGAAAAACATTGTTGTAGAGATAATTGCTGAAATCAATTGAATTACCATAACGGCAAATAGTGGAAGAAGCATAATAATATATAATTTTTTCTTTCCTCGATTTCTTAATTTGGTAGCAACTAAAGCCCATACTCCAGCGGCAAGTCCGATGGATGTCCAAAATATAAAATCCCCAATTCCATATGAGGTTAGCGCATCGCGCAAACCGTTATCATTCATAGGATCTGTCATAAAAAGATAAGCTTTAATAAAGAATTCGTACAGATAATAGAAAAAATCTAATCCTATAAAATACAGAAGTATATCCCTGAATTGATGTTTAGGCGGAACGACTCTTATAATAACGAGCAGAATAATTGCAGCATATATCGCCAGATGCGCCATTATTTCAGAAAAGTCTAGTATTACTTTTCCTTGGTACTCGACGGAACCAATAGCACTTAAAAATTGATGAAATACTCCCAAAAAACCGCCAATCCATAGAAATTTAGTAACAGTAAAGAATTTTTTCATAGTTCTAACCATTCCCTTCTATAAGATGGTTTAATTATATATTACGGTTGTGAGTGCGTCAATAGTTTTAGGTGTTATATATCATTACGTTGATAAGCCACTTATTCACCATAAAACAGTGAATTACACTGGTATCAATGTCGCTAGCTGATATAATGAACAGAAAAACTCGAGTGTTGCATTTTAGGTAGCTCAGAACAGGAGGACTACCTGAAGAGATACGAAAGCCTTGCACAGCGTGTTGATAAGCTCAAAAGCAGATATGAAATTTTATCGGGGAAGCGAGAACGCAGACTATATCAGGCAGATAATCTTAGCTCCTTTCTTTTGCCCTCAAAGAGCTTAATGTATTGAACATAAAATGGACCCCGACCCTCTGGCATACAACAGTTGATAAAGTCACAGTAAATGCAGACGGAAGTGTGGTGTTCAGCTTCAAGAATGGCAGTGAGTTGGAGGTGTAAAAGATATTAAGTTTATATTGATATCATTTTATTTGTTGTGCTATAATAACCTCACGACACAAGCAAAAGTCTTGTTAACACAATCCTTTTGGTGTTTGGGAGAACATTGAATCACAAACAGGTTTTTATGTAAAGAATTTTATGTTTAGGTTTGTGATATAATTATCTCGATAAACTTGAATTTACAGAGGTGCGGTATGCTTATCAATTTTAACGATGAAAAAGAAATTACTATTCCTTGTATGAACAACGGCACGGGTATGATGACTGCAAAAATGTTTGTTGATAACAGTGGCAAAATTATTTCATGTACTATTCATAAGGGTGGTTCTATCGGAACTCATTGCCACGAAACAAGTGATGATATAAATTATGTATTGTCAGGTGAAGGCAAAGCGATTTGTGATGGTATTGAAGAAACTCTTACAGCAGGATGCTGCCATATCTGCAAAAAGGGCTGTGAGCATAGTATTGTCAATACTGGCAGTGATGATTTGGTATTGCTTACCGTTGTAGTAGAAAGATAATCAAATTCCAATTTGTCGAGCTGAAACAAAAATTCAGTCGTTTAACGATAGCCCTATAATTTAACGATAGGTTTATTGATTTCACCGGCAAAAGCATAAAACTACATATTTTTACACAGCAAAAGAGCGTTGCGGGAGAGGGACACGATACATTTATGTCCTCAAACTGCAACGCTTGTTTTTAGTTTGTGCGAATGCTATAATTATCCCGACAAATTGGAATTTGACACTTCACCAAACTGAAAGTTTCGTGTTCTCAAGAGAATAATCTCATTACAGCACTCATAATAAGTGCAATTATAACAACCAATGCCGCTGAACCAGC
>JAFUKO010000102.1 GCA_017473555.1 Ruminococcus sp.
CACTGTATACTCAGCTGAGCACAATGGAAGACTCAGAAAATATTATCATATTACAGATGCGGGACTTAAACGAATAGACGATTTTAAGTGCGAATGGAAAGAACTTATGTCAATTTACGAGTTTGTCACAAGGGAGGAGTAATTATGAACAAACAGGAATTCATAGCAGAGCTTAAAAAGAAGCTTTTTTGTTTACCATATCAGGATATAGAAAAGTCAGTTGAGTATTACAGCGAGATTATTGATGACAGTGTCGAAGACGGTATGAGTGAAGAAGATGCAGTAGCATCATTAGGTGATATTGATGAAATAGTTTCACAGATTCTTATGGAAACACCTATCACAACACTTGTAAAAGAAAAGGTGAAACAGGGAAGAACACTTCAGGCTTGGGAGATTATACTTCTGGTACTTGGTTCACCAATCTGGTTGAGCTTAGGAATTGCGATTTTCTCAGTTGCTTTCTCTTTGTACATAACAGTATGGGCAGTTGTTTTCTCTTTGTTTGTAGTTGTCTTAGCACTTTTTGTTACAGCGTTAGCATTACTCATTGCGTCTGTGGGTTTCTTGTTTACAAAGGCATTTTTACAGTCGGCACTTTTCTTAGGTGCGGCTTTTGTGATAGCTGGTGTAACAATACTTTTATTTCTCGGTTCATGGTACACAGCAAAGGGTGTTGCTATATTAACAAAGATGTTTTTCAAATCAATAAAAACTTCATTTACTAAGAAGGGGGAGAATTAAATGAAAAAAGCAGGTATTGTAGCTTTAATTATCGGTATTGTTCTGACACTTGTTGGTGCGGCAATTGTATTTTTTGTATTTCTTGGTATAGATTTTGATTTTTCTAAGCTTAACTATAATTTAATAGAGGGTTCTTCACAATCTTATGTAACCAAAACCTACGATATTTCAGAAGAATTCGAATCTATTAATATTGAAGATTCAAGTGCAGGTATCTATTTTGAAAAGGCAACTGGTGACAAGGTCTATGTTGAAAGTTACGAAAGAGATGACGTTGACTACGATGTAAAAGTGAATAATAAAACACTATATATTAACAGAGACCCTAAATCTGATTTACAGTTTTTCTCAATTGGTATCAACACCGATGAATCACGTCTGACAGTTTATCTTCCTAAAAAAGCTTACGATGAGCTTACTATAAATACAGCCAGCAGTGATATTATACTTTCAGCAGAAATTGAGTTTAGCAGTGTTGATATCGACGTTGCAAGCGGTGATGTTTCAGTTGACTCTAAAGTAAGCGAGTCAATTTCTGTTGATGCAGCAAGTTCTGATTTGTTTATTAATAGCAGTGACACAAAAATCGTAAACTTACATACTGCAAGCGGCGAAATCACCGTCAGTGGATTAAATAACTGTGAAGAAGTTGATGTTAGCACAGC
This sequence comes from Ruminococcus sp., assembly GCA_017473555.1. Taxonomy (GTDB): domain Bacteria; phylum Bacillota; class Clostridia; order Oscillospirales; family Acutalibacteraceae; genus Ruminococcoides. The sequence goes on from JAFUKO010000102.1 coordinate 1,410, forward strand.
AAGCGGTGAGATTGATCTCACTGATATCAATACAAAGAACATCAATTGTTCATCCTCAAGCGGAGAGCAGAGCTACAATAATGTAGTAGCAGATAGTAAAATGGAATTACATTCGGGTAGCGGAGAGATACTTCTCTATGGCTGTGATGCACAGAATATTATCATTAACACAGCAAGCGGTGAAGTTTACGGCGAATTACTTTCAAAGAAAAAGTTTGTAACTGATACCGCAAGCGGCGATGTTGATATATCTCACGATGCCCACGGTGAAAATGGCGAGTGTAATATCAATACAGCAAGCGGTGACATCACAATTAGATTAAGTAAATAATTGAGTAAAAAAAAGCTCAGGCACACCACTCGGTGTGCCTTTGTTGTTGATATTAAAATTATAATAAAAAAGAGGTACATCCAAAGATGTACCTCTATTTTTGGCTGGGAAGGCGGGGAGCAGTCTGCTACGGCTACGCCTTGCATACTGATGGCTCGACGACCGTTTGTTACACAAACAGTACCCGTCTCACCGCTCTTCGCTAAAAACGATATACTATATCGTTTTCTAAACGCTCAGACCCTCTCAGGGTTCGAACCCCACACCCGAAGTATAATAAAAATAGAGGCACATCCAAAGATGCACCTCTTTTTTTGGCTGGGAAGGCGGGGTTCGAACCCACGAAATGACGGAGTCAAAGTCCGTTGCCTTACCGCTTGGCTACTTCCCAACAACATGAATTAGTATATCATATTTTGAATTTATGTCAATATCCAGCATTCAAAAAAATAGTGCTTTATTATCTGCTGGATTTGTGTTATAATAATCGGGTAAAGTAACATATTATGTTAATTTCTACATATACTATAAGGAGAATTGATATGGCTATTGTATCTTTAAAAGGCTATAAGGTAGATAAGCTCGACTTTGTTGCATTGCTTGAGAACGGTACACAGGTTAAGCTTGCTCACAAGTACCAGTACAATGTTCAGTACGCTAAGAATAATATTTGCAGGGGCGAGTTCGATATCGAGGTGTATGATTCTAACAATCCTGACAAGTTCAAGATTCATGTTGTGATGTCCGGAATATTCGCTTTTCAGGAGGGCGAGAAGAAGGAGCGTATCCACACCGAAACATTCAAAGGCTTGTTCCCATACTTAAAAGCTTTTGTCACAACAGTGACAGCTAACTGCGGTATCCCACCGATTATGATTCCTGACATTGACATCGACAATCAGGAAATCTACAGGATTGATAATAATCCACAGTAATTATTTGACAAATAGCGAAGTTTGTGCTAGAATACATCTTGCAACTTAAAACTTCGCTAATATGCGGGTGTAGCACATCGGCTAGTGCATCGGCCTTCCAAGCCGAGGAGGTGGGTTCGATTCCCATCACCCGCTCCATATAAAAACAAAGGATATCCGTCAGGGTATCCTTTTTTTAACCTTAAATTTGAGCGTGTTATGGGAATCGAAGGTGACGAGAACGACTGCCTCCAGTGGAGGATTAAAGGAGTTCGAGGAAGAGCCGAAACAAAGAGTTAGAGGAAGTATCTTTAGATACGACGCTGAACGACTATGTTTCAATCGGGGACTGTGCC
>JAFUKO010000103.1 GCA_017473555.1 Ruminococcus sp.
TGCATAGCTTATACTACCGAGTCTGGTCCACGACCACCCATTAGGCAACTCAAACGGAATTTCATCCTCGATACATTTTACTGTACCATCTTTGAACTGCTCATAATGTAAATTATCATCAGCTATAAAAATAATGGTATCATTTTTTATATCTTTAGGTTTAAGCTTGCCTTCTTTAACCATTTGCTCTTTTTCGGCACGAATACGCTCTAAAAGAACAGATGCAGGCTCATCATTCGGGTCTTGTGGTACTAATTTGCCACGAATAGCAAGGTCAAGCACCTTTTCTCTTAATGCTTTTGTATCAATCATAAGTCAATGCCTCCAAGAATCTCTTGAAGTTTCAATACCGCTTCATTGATAGCAACAGCTTTGTTTTGCATTTCGGATAGAAGTTCCGAAACTGTACGTTCATCTTTCTCAGTAAGATCAATCCACTTGAAATCAAGCTTTAACTGGTCACGAGAATATACTTCGTCTTCTGAAAACTTTCTCCATCTGCCGTTAGGATTCTCTTCAGAATATGTTTCTTTTCTATCTTCCATATGACCTGAACAATAACAATTAACAAAATCATCAAGATCTGCTCTAGTCATAGGTTTAGTTGCCATAGTATGTTTGATTCCAGTTCGATAATCATAAACCCAGATATCCTTTGTCTTTTCTCCTTTCTCAAAGAAAAGAACATTAGTTTTAACGCCACCAGCATAAAAAATACCTGTAGGAAGTCTTAGAATTGTATGGAGATTGAAATCTGTCAATAATTTTTCACGTACTTTTGCAGTTGCATTTCCGTCAGTAAGAACATTATCAGGCAGAACAACCGCAACTCGTCCACCAGTTTTCACAATAGACATGATATGTTGCAGGAAATTAACCTGATTATCAGATGTTTTTATAAACTCAGGTCTTGCACTGTCAACAGCAACACTACCTTGAGGTCTTGTACCAAATGGTGGATTAGCAAGAATAACATCAAACATTCTTTCTGATGTATCTAACAATGAGTCCTGACAAATAATAGGACTCTTATCTGTACCGATATCATGTAAATACAAGTTCATCGATGCAAGGGTAACAACAAGAGCTGTGTTATCTGCACCAAACAATGCATTGTTTTTCAGAAAATTTTGCTTTGAAATCTCCTTGCTTTGAGGTTTCATATGCTCAAAGGCGACAAGTAAAAATCCACCTGTGCCACAAGCTGGGTCAGCGACAGTTTCTGTGATTTTAGGGTCAGTTACTTCGACCATAGCTTTGATAAGTGCACGAGGGGTAAAATACTGTCCTGCACCACTCTTTTTATCCTGCCCATTCTTTTCAAGGATAGATTCATAAATAGCTCCCTTGAAATCGCCTTCCATCATATACCAATTTTCGTTTCCGACCATCTGCAATACCTTTGCTAGATGAACAGGGCTATTTATTTTGTTTGATGCTTTTGTAAAAATAGTACCAATAAGTCCATCGTCTTTTGATAGTTCTTTTAGAATTTCTTCATATTTGTCAATCAGGTCATCGCCGTTCAACTCAACAAGGTTATTCCATTTACAACCTTCAGGTAATGTACTACCTAATCCTAATTCTTCTTTTTCAGCATCCATTTTAAGAAAAAGTATATATGTAAGCTGAGTTATATAGTCAGTGAAACCAACACCAGCCGCCGCAAGAACATTTGCTATATCCCAGACTTTTTTTACTAGTGTAGCTTCACTTTTTTGAATATCTGCCATTGAATTATGCCGCCTTTAGTATAAATTTTGAAAGTTTAATTATTTCTTGTGTAAGAGCAGGTATGCCGAAACTTTTTACAGCTCTACGCCATAAATCGGTATCATAAGAATTAAGTTCAGTTGTACTAATTGAACCTTCTTCAATTATGTAATCAGCAATCTGCTTCATTATTTCTTTCTGATCTTCCGTTAACTCACGTTGTGCCTGTCCGCAGTAGAGATTAAATCTTTGGGAATAACCTTTGATAAGGCTAACAAGTTTATTGCTTTTTTTATACGCATAACGAACAAGCTGAATAAGATGTGTGAGTGCTTTTATATTTTGTTTTGTATCTAACTCGTCAACAGAGCCATTATCATCAAGAATCTTATAATTCGTCCAGATGTAATCAGCTGTGTATTGTCTATTTTCTGCTAATAATTTATCTCTGAGTTCAGTTAACATTGAATATGTAATAACTGTATCTTCAGAATTGTAAATGATTCTAAGAGCCTCGATTGTGTCTGCGTTATCTTTTAAATAATTTTCAAAATTTGAAATGAAGCTTTTCGCAGTTTCTTTTGAAAACCCTTTATAAATAACCGGGTCATCTCCTGGAGGGGTTACTATTTTATAACCGGAAAGAAGTTCAAGTAACTTTTTTCTTGCTTGCAGATTTCCCATCAAACAGAATATAAGACTTTTTCGAGTTGTATTATCATCCGATACATCAACAAATGGTGGTAATGTATTCTTAGAAAGAGCTTGGTTTATATTATTCGCTAATATTCTTGGTGCAAAGCCATAGTCTGAAACAAACATATTAAGATGTCTTTCAAACAACGGATGTCCCTCATATCGCTTTTGTATGGTTGCACAATAATCTCGTAGCAAAGCTAAATTATCGTCAGATACTTCTCCGTGCGATAATCTTTCAAGGAGTTGGTCTAATCTCAATGTTTTAGGATTCGGATTATCTCCGCCTTTTCCTGGACGAGGAATGGTTTTATCTGACTCTGTTACACCAACAGCATCAACAATATAGAAGCAGTTTTTGTTATCAGCATTTGGGGTAACTTCTCTGAGCTTGTCTTCGTTAATAGTTCTACAACCTCTTCCTTTCATCTGTGTATATAAAACATCAGATTTAACATCATTCATAAACAGAACAACCTCAAGAGGTTTAACATCAGTACCAGTTGCAACGAGAGTTACTGTTACTGCTATTCTGAAATCTTTTTCAGTTCTTAAATCACGAATCAGAGCATTTGAATCACCAGCAGAATAGGTGATTTTTTGAACGAAATTTTCAGGAACCTTTCCGTCAGAAAATTTTTCTGCAAAAATCTTTTTTGTTACCTCGACAATCTTTGTAGCATGATTATCATCTTTTGCAAAAATAAGAGTTTTAGGAATATATTTCCAATTTTCTTTTCGTTCAGGATAGAGTTCTGTGTAAATAGAATCCATATACGATCTCATAACAGATTCAATTTGATTAGGATTTATAACAGAACGATCTAACTGATTAGGTGAATAATCAATACGATTTTCTGTTGTATATATATCAATCGTTTCACCAGAACGATTAACATCGGTTACAGTTTCTCCCTGTTTAATAGTTCCACCATGAACTGTCGCATCTGTGATTATTCTGTAAACACGAGCAGGAACATTTACACCGTCAACAACCGAATCGTCATAGGTATAGTTTTCAACAACATTATTGTTAAAATACGCTTGTGCTTCCGGAATAGGTGTTGCTGTTAAACCGAGAATTTTAGCATCCTTAAAATAATCAAGAACTGCCTTCCATTTGCCGTAAATTGAACGATGACATTCATCTACGATAATAAATTGAAAATAATCTGGTGGTAGTTTAAGATCGTTACCGAGCTCAACAGCAGGTTCATTTTTAATTACATCTTTCAATCCTATTTTTTCATCTTCTTTATCTTCATCATCGTCAATGATGCTCTGACCAGTAAGTACAGCGAACAATTTTTGAATAGTTGAAATAATAATATCGCCTTGAATATCTTCGGGCTTTTTTAAACGATTTATTTGGTAAAGCTCATTCATCGGTTTTTGTTTTTCAGTACGATCAAACAAACTAAACTCTGTTTTTGTTTGGCGAGCAAGATTGTTTCTATCAACTAAGAAAAGCACACGCTTTGTAGGTGTGTAATTCAAAAGTCGGTATGAAGCTAAACACGCAAGATATGTTTTACCTGAACCTGTTGCAAGAATAGCAAGTGCTTTCTTTTTACCGGCTTTTAGTGAAGCCTCAAGTTCGACTTCAGCGTTATATTGACAATCTCGAAGTCCTTTTTTCTCTATTCTAGGCAACGCACCATATTCGGATTTTTTACCGAGTATTTGAAGCATTTTCTTAGGAGAGTGCATCTCTGCAAGCTCGATATATTCACTATCAGCTTCAAGCATATTTTTAAAATATATTTTATTACCATTAGAGAGATAAACAAAAGGAATCTGATTATACTCCCACATACCAACCCAATTCTGAGGATGCTGTGAATACCATTCTGCTTGTTGGGCGACAATGTCGCCAAGGGTGTTGTCCTCAGCTTTAGCCTCAATAACTGCAATAGCCTTATCATCAATAAAAAGCAGATAATCACTTTCTTTGTTTCCTTGCATTAATGCTTCCTTAACCGCAGAAGCGTTAAATGGAACATACTCATCACGAGCAACAATGTCCCAGCCTGCATTTATTAATTGTTTGTCAATTTTCTCTCTTGCTTTTTCTTCAGGTAACATATTGTTAGCCTCCTATAAAGCGTTAGTTCGTTCCTAGTTAAGTTCCATATAATAAAAATTATCGGAAGTTATAGTCGAAAATATATACACAATTATAATAACATAATCATAGTAAATTAACAACACTTTCGTGCAATTTCAATAAACAAATATAGCTTTGTAAATACAGGTCTTAGGATGTGCCTAACGAGGTTTTTACGGTTTTATCCAAAGTGTGGATACAAAGCGTCTGCTCGCTAAGATTTGTACATCTAAAATTCTCTTGGATATTTTGACAGATAAAAGAACGAACTTCTCTGATTTTTGAAACTGAGAAGCTGGTTTTGTTATGCGAAAAAACTCAAAATATTCTGCATAATTTTTATTTTCCAAAGCTAATAGTGCCAGTTATCTTAATTATTAAGATAATTAAGATAACCTTATAAAATGGCTATTTCTTTCTTCGTTTTTCCGCTGGTATAAACTCAAAATTCAATGACAAACTCACAAAAACATTTAGAAACTGACAGTTCTTTTTGAAGAGTCAGTTTTATTTTTTAAGCAGAAATTTATACAAACATCAGATTGCTCATTGGTTAATCCATCGTGAATTTTATAGAACTTTCAAAAACCACTTAAAAAATGTGCTCTCCCATTGGGTATAGGTGAGGGAGTAAAAAACAAAAGAAATTTTTGTAAAAAGTATATAATCGACCTGATTTTTTTGCATTAAAGGTGGAGGGGTAAAAAAATTTTTGAGAATTTTTTGAAAACAAGGGTACAAATGGCACCCCTAATTCTAAATAGGTGAAGAGAAAAAATTTTTTTCAAAAATACACTTACATTTTTCGCTTCCCAGTTATAACAAGTGAAGAGTATATTTTCCTGTTGTTAATCTTTTCAAAAAGGCGAACGAAATTACACTGTGGGTTTGTGCTAAATGTAGAAAATGCAATTTTCTTAAAAATTTTTTGAAAAAATCCCCCCCATTTTTGCTTTCTCAGTTCTAACAAGTGAAGGGTATTTTTTCTGATGTAAACCTCTTCAAAAACAAGCTGGATTTCATTCTCGGATTTGTGCTCAAAGTAGAAAATTAGAAATTTTAAAATTTTTTTCTAAAAAAAGGGGGTGCATTTCGAGGGTGTAATTCCTAATAAGTGAAGGGTATAAAAATATTTCTTAAAAATTTCTCTTCAACACCCCCTCAAAACTCTATTCTCAGTCCATATAAGTGGAGGGTAAATTTACGAAAGGAAGGTTAAAGATAATGAGCAATCAATTTACACAAGTTCCATACAGGCTGTTTGATGAGCCTTATTCCAATATGCGTGGAGACTCAAAACTGCTGTACTCACTATTACTCAGCAGGTATTCACTATCCGAGAAAAACAATATGAAAGATGAATGTGGCGAGATATTTGTTTACTTCACAAACGATGATGTTTGCAAGAAACTAAATTGCAGTCGTAACAAGGCTACACGGCTTTTCAGGGAGTTAGAAAGCTACGGTCTGATTTACAGGCGAAAACAAAGATTAGGCAAAGCAGACATTATTTACATCAATACAGATTTTGTACTCTCCAAAATGGAGAACGACGATATTAAAAATGGCGATTCTGTGGTCACTAAAATTGCGACTACTGACTCCACAAAATTGCGAGGAATCTATATTGATAATAGTAATATTGAAAAGAGTTATATCTATCCATCTATCAACTATGATGAGATTGAAGAAGATATGAAAGACAAAATCGAATATGATATTTTATTTCAGCGTAATTACGGTGGTGTGCTTGATGAAATCGTAAGTCTTATAACAGATACATACTGCAGTACCGAAGAATATGTATGGATACACAAACGCAAAGTACCGATTGAAACTGTTAGAAAAAGGTTTGAGAAACTCACAGCTGAGCATATTGAATATGTCATCAGCTCACTGGAGAAGAACAAATCCGAAATAAAGAATATGAGAGCATATCTACTGACAACTATCTACAACTGCGTAGATACCCTTGAAACAGAATGCTTATATGCAAATTAGGGAGGTATAAAAATGAGCGAAAATATAAAATTCTTAACTACAAAGGACGTTGCAACTGCACTGGGTTGCAGTCTGCCAACAGCAAGAAACATTATGATGAGAGCCGATTTTCCGTTACTCAGAGTTGGCAAAAACTTCAAGGTTAGCGAACAAGCTTTCATCGAATGGAGTAAAACTCGAAGAGTATAATGAATTTATCACTTTAAAGTATAAAAGCCTATTGACTCTGAATTGTCTTTGATTTAAAATAATAATGTCAGATGATTCAGGTCTTTAGGTTTTATGGAAAGGAATGTTTATCATAAA
>JAFUKO010000104.1 GCA_017473555.1 Ruminococcus sp.
CAATTGCAAAGGCTGAGGAACTAGCAAAAGAAATTTCTCACATTTTCATCCCCGGTCTATTTGTGAATCCTGCCAATTCGAAAGCACATAGAGAAACGACAGGCCCTGAAATATATGAGGATACCGACGGTAAAGTTGATATATTTGTTGCGGGCGTAGGTACAGGCGGCACGATAACTGGTGTAGGTGAATACCTTAAATCTAAGAATTCTAATGTCAAAGTTGTTGCTGTAGAGCCAGCCTCGTCACCAGTATTGTCAAAGGGCGTTGCAGGTGCTCACAAGATTCAGGGTATCGGTGCTGGATTTGTGCCTGATGTCCTTAATACACAGATTTATGATGAAATTATCACTGTTGAAAACGATGATGCTTTCAATACAGGAAAACTTATCGGCAAAAAAGAGGGTGTTCTTGTGGGTATTTCTTCGGGAGCTGCTGTTTTTGCTGCGATAGAGCTAGCGAAACGCGAAGAAAATCGAGGCAAAAATATAGTAGTTTTACTCCCTGATACAGGCGACAGGTATCTGTCAACATCGCTTTTTTCAGAGTGAAAATGAGACATATATCGCCAGTTCTCGAGACTTCCTTGATTTACTTACTCTAGCTATGGTATACTGATTTCCTAAGATTTTATAAATACCTAAGGAGACTGAAAATGCTTATTTCAACAAGAGGCAGATACGCCTTACGTGTACTGTTAGACCTTGCAGAAAATCAGGTTGATGGATACATCCCTATGAAGGACGTGGCAAATCGACAGGATTTGTCGCTGAAATATATCGAAAGAATTATGCCGGTTTTGTCAAAGAATAAATATGTTATTGGGGTTCACGGCAAAGGCGGTGGTTATCGTTTAGCAATGAAGCCGAAAGATTATAAAATAGGAGATATCTTAAGGCTTGCCGAGGGTGACCTCGCACCCGTGGCTTGCCTCGGATGTGATTCTAAGCCTTGTGACAGAGCAAAAGATTGCAAAACACTTCCTATGTGGAGTGAGTTTCACAAAATGGTCAACGATTATTTTGACTCAATCACCCTTAAGGATTTGTTAGAGAAGGGTAAGTATGATATATAATTTTTTAGAATACGTATAGATAAAACGCAAGCAGATTAGTAATATTTGCTTGCGTTTTTTCGTTTAACAATTAACTCGTAAGCAATGTTTTAATTGCTTACGAGTTTTTTACTTTTATTATAATAATTTAATTTCTGATGGTGTATTCTTTGAAAGCACATAACACAACTTGACTATATGTGACAATCTATTCTTATAAGCAGTGATATTATTTATAATCATACAGTAAATGATGTGGGTAATATCAGTATTAAGTGGTTATTTGTTGAGGTTCGGGAAAACTTAATATTATTTGTGTGCTACAGCAAGATAAGGGATGCTGTGGCACATTTTTTTCGAGTTTTTTTGAGCAAATATTATACTGTTCAACACAAACACATCGAAACCGCACTGTGGAACTATGCGCACTTGCTATGCAAGTGCGTTGTTTTTTTGTCTTAAAATGCAGATTTTATCAAATCCGTGGACCTCCTGTTCTATTTGACAGAATCAAATCGAATAAAAACTAAAAATGAACAGGAGAGTAAAAATGAGATAGCATCTTTTTTGTGTTGAACGATCCTGTGTATCTTGATATAGTTTAAAACAAAAGCTGATGCAGTTACCATATACAAGTAAGGAGTCTAAATATGACTTTGTTTGAAGAGAATAATGAGAGTTTGTTTGAAGAATCAACTAATAATTAAATAAACTTGTTGCAGAAGGAACTTTCAGTAGAGTGTAAAAGATTTTATGATTGAAAGGAACTCTAAAATCTAATTTGTTCATTCGAGCTCTTAACTAAATATGGAGTGATATTGTGCTTATTTCGGTTGTGGGGACAATCGAGATAAGGAAATGTGTAAACATTTGGAAAATACACATTGTTTTACAAAATAATAGGGATTTTACTTATATTTTAGCTGAATTTATCCTAGTTTTTTACTGGATAAGTTCGGCTATTTTTTTTGACCCTTTTTTCGACAATAAGCGATACATAAAGTGGGAAGAGTACATTGCCCGATATCCTTAGTCTCCTTTTTTTGATTATCCACAAATTCAAACAAAAAGGAGATAAAAATATGTCTATAAACTTTGGAAAAGAATATAAAAAGTTTCATACTGAACAAGAAAAACTTAGAAAGTATTATATATCTTTGGGAATGAGTAAAGAAGTTATAGATGCTATTTACGAATTCGATAAAATACAGTTTTGCAAAGATATTGCTTTTAAGAGAAGAACACAGTATATTCAGGCATCTGATGAAGCAATTATTACCTCTGAAGACAAGAACCCTTTACTAAAAAATCATCTGGAAATCCTTTCAGTTCCTTTCGATTTTCATGCTTCAGGTAGATTTTGGTGGCTTGAAGAAATTGAAGATGAGAAATTGTTAAGTGGACTGATGCGATTGTCCGAAAATGATCTGGAGATGATTACATATTTAGTGTTTGATGGTTATAGTCAAGTTGAAATTGCAGAAATAAAAGGCGTGTCTCAACCATCAATAAGCAAAAAAATCAAAAAAATCAGAAAAATATTGAATGATTTTTGATTTAGTGGTTATAAAAAGAGCTTTTTGGTGCTCTATCATATACAGGCTATTTTTAGAGCTTCTATGAACCTTGAAAAGTTAATATCAGCACATCAGATACATTCCTTTTGTTGTTTGAAAAAACGAGCTAAATGAGCGAACACCTATAAGGTCTTCAGGACTCAGACATTGAAAGGCAAATTCAATGAAAGCGATGACAGGCAAAAGGGATAATGATACTTCCGTCAAGTCAAAAGTCGAGCGTGATAAAACCGTCGCAACCAAAGATGGCGGCCGTGGGAGATCCTCACGGTGGTGAAATTCCAATGGAGCTAGATGCATAGCCGTCTGGTGTGTTCCCGATTAGGGGATATTGAGAATAAATACTAACATAAAAGGCGGTTTCTGTTTTTATAACTGTGATGCAATTAATATGTAAGAATTGCAATGTTATTGAAAATAGAGACCGCCTTGAAGATATTAGGGAATAGGAAATAAAATAATTGTATGAGAGATGCTTTGTATTCAAATGGGGAAATGATTATGTTTTAGAATTGTCTTTTTGAAGTAAAAGAGAGAGGATATATATGAACAAGACAACAGAAAAATCAAAAATCAGATCCGTTAAATTTGAATATGTAGGAACAGATGAACAGCTTGTCATGTTTTTAAAATGCATTATAAGAGATTACATAACAGGCAACCGAGCGACTGCCGATTTACAAGAATTCTATATCGAGAAAACTTGATTTAAATCTGGATATTGTAAAACTCTTGTGATATGTTTGTGTTGCACTAAGATAGCGCGACAACAAACTTGTGATTAAGCATTAGGAGGTTAAAAATGGCAAGCGAGATATTGAACCCAAATAAGAGTTTGCGAGTGTGGTTGTATTATCGATTATCACGAGATGAAGATGTGGAACTCAATTCGCTTAACAATCAGCGTGGCATCATAGTAGATTATGCTAACAGCAAAGGCTACGAGATAGTAGGAGAATCCTTTGATGATAACGTGAGCGGTATGCACTTTAACAGAGAAGGTATTAATCAATTGCGTAACGCAGTAGATAATAAACTTATCGATGCAGTGATAGTTAAAGACCTATCTCGTCTTGGCAGACACAGAACTCAGACTGCAGTGTTCATAGATTACTTGCGACAGCATAAAGTAAAGGTGTTGTCAGTAACAGAAAACATAGATACAAGTGATGAGAACGATGACTTGCTTGTTGGTTTCAAAGGTATTATAAATGACCTGTATGCGAAAGATATCTCTAAGAAGATACGAGCTGGATATCTGCAAAAGCAAAAGAACGGTATCATCATTACAACACCTATGGGCTACTACAAAGATAAAAACACTGATGAAATTATAATTGTTGAAGAAGAGGCGGATATTATCCGCAGAATCTACGAATTGTACTTATCAGGCTATGGTATAAAGTCTATAGCAAATATGTTCAACAATGAAGGGATAAAATCACCTCAGTATTATCAGAACGTTAGATATAAAAAGCAACTGCCATACACTAGACCAGCAATTTGTAAAAAGTATTTATGGAATGCGACAACAGTGAAAAGGCTTTTACAGAACGAGTTTTATAAAGGCACACTAGTATGTCACAAAAGTTCAACCAGTAAAATATATCACACAAGATTTGCTGTACCTGAAGAGGAACAGTTTGTACACGAGGATTATGTTCCTGCGATTATCTCTAAAGAAAAATGGAGCCAAGTGCAATTTATATTAGAGCAAAAAACTAAAAACAACGTTAGAGCATCAACAGAAAAACCTTGTCATAGATACACAGGTTTGATTAAATGTGGTGACTGCGGATGTATATTCTCGTGTAAGATTAGAAAAAGAGATGGTCATCCCGATAGAATCGAATATGTGTGTAATGCGTATCATCGCTATGGCAGAAAATACTGCACTCCACATAGAATCAATGAAACGGAGATAGATAAACTGATATACAGCGAAATATTAAGAATTAAAGAGCTTGCAATAGAAAAATATCAGACAATTGAAGAAGACATAAAACAGTGGCTTAAGCAAAAAGGCACTATGAATAACACTATTGAAAAACTAAATGACAAGCTTAATGTACATAAAGAAGATCTGAAAGCTCTGCTCCTTGAAAGAGTTAGAGATAGGGCTCACGCTGAAATTTACGATGAGATGATAACAAAATGCGAGTCACAAATCGCTAATATAGAGAAAGAAATTAAAGAAATTACAAACTTTGATAAAGCTATTAAAAGCAGAAAGTCGGATATATGCAGTGCAATTGACCTGCTCGAAAGAATAATAGAAGAAGGCGAGATAAGTGATGCTAACATCCGATTGCTTGTAAATAAAATAATTGTTAAAGAGCAAAATGGTAATATTGATATCCAGATAAAGCTCAACGCTGAATTTAAAAACTACATAATGATTTACGAAGACGAGTCAGCTAGTGCTGATAATCAATCTTCAATTACTTCAACAGAAAAGGACACACTTTGTAATAAACAGAGTGTGTCCTTTATGTATGTCTGAAAACAGCAAAAAATCTATAAAACAAAATCAGCACCACAATATTTGTGATGCTGATTTTTTGGTGCGGGTGACAGGACTTGAACCTGCACGGAGCCTTCCGCAAGAACCTAAATCTTGTGCGTCTGCCAATTCCGCCACACCCGCATGTGTATATTTTTACAAGTAAAACTTGTGAAAAAACAAAGTATTAAATTTTATCGATTATTATCCACGAGGTAGCACAGCCTAAATCTGGCGCGTCTGCCAATTCCGCCACACCCGCATATTTTTCCAACGCTGACTATTATACACTATCTTAAAAATAAAATCAAGATGTGTTTTTATTTTGTTTTCTGGCGGTAATTTATCCCATAGAAACACATTTTATTGACTATCGTTTTTTGCTGTGATATAGTCGATGTGGACGATTTTATACAGTGTGTTTTACTTGTTATTTAAGGGGAAGTGTATGAAAAAACTACGGCTTTTTAATCTGGCGTGGCCGATATTTATTGAGACCGCTTTGTTTATGCTTTTGGGCTTTGTCGATGTATTTGTGCTCAGCAAGTACGACGACCTTGCGGCGTCTTCGGTCAATACCGCTAACCAGGCGGTGTCGATTGTAACTATCGTGTTCACTGTTATCTCGGGTGCGAGTGCGGTGCTTATTTCGCAGTATCTCGGTGCTAAGAAAAAAGAATGTGCGTCACGTATTGCCGCTATCTCGATTGTGTTCAACCTTGTTGCTGGTATCATAATAAGTGTGCTGTTGGTGCTGTTTAGCGAGGAGATACTCGTGTTCATCGGAGCACAGGGCACGTTGCTGTCATTTGCGAGTGAGTATCTGACTATAGTCGGTGGATTTCTGTTTTTACAGGCAGTGCTTGCGTCGATGTCGGTTATAATCCGTAACCACGGACTGACTCAGATTTCGATGTACGTTACTGTCGGTATGAATATTGTAAACACAGTACTTGACGTTGTGTTTGTGCTCGGTCTTTTCGGTGCTCCAAAGCTCGGTGTAATGGGCGTTGCGGTTGCGACAACATTCAGCAGAATTGTAGGAACAATCGTTTTGGGAATAGTGCTGTTTGCTAAGGTTGAGAGTGTTAAGATTTTTAAATTGCTCAAGCCGTTTCCGTGGGGCGATGTCAAGAATATATTCAAGATTGGCGTTCCGTCTGCACTTGAGTCATTTTTGTACAATCTGTCACAGCTTGTTATCACATCAATGGTGCTTAATTTTCTGACAGATGCAGAACTGATTGCACGTACTTATGTGCAGAATATCACGATGTTTTTCTATATCTTCGATG
>JAFUKO010000105.1 GCA_017473555.1 Ruminococcus sp.
ATCGTTCGAATACATTTGCGACTCACCGTAATCTAAGGTATAGTCACTCGTCTTTGTACACGCAGTAAGCATAAATAAAGAAATGGCAATCAAAACAATCGCAATTATTCTTTTCACTTCTCCACTCCCTCTCTCCTATATAAGAATAATAACACGCATAAGTGTTGAAATCTATAAATAAAATGTAAATATAAAGCTATAAACACAAAAATTTCCTACTAAAATTGGTTGACAACTCAAGTGCTCAAGATTATAATGTACTAGTGAAGACTCGGCTTTTGTGGAAAACCTGAAAGGGAGAGCGCGTCACAGACTGAAAGCGTGCTCAAGGTGAGTAGTAAGTGCGGGAACACTTCACCTGTTATACTCAAATTTTAATAAAAAGCGGATGCAATTTTGCATCAACACGGGTGGCACCGCGGGTTTTATCGTTTAACTCGTCCCGAGAATAGGCATACTATTCTCGGGATTATTTTTTTGCAGAAACTTTGTAATACCACTTGTAGGGGCGACCATTGGTCGTCCGCCCATCAAACAATAAACAATCCTTAATGGGAGGTAATAAATTTATGTACAGAACACTATTTTGTAACGACATACGTGAGAGTCACGTTGGCTCTACTGTTAGTCTTGCAGGCTGGGTTGACGTTATCCGTGACCACGGTGGCGTTATCTTCGTAGACCTTAGAGACTACACAGGTATCACACAGGTTGTCGTTCACGACGAAAAATTACTCGAAAATGTTAACCGTGAGACGGTTATTTCAGTCACAGGTGTGGTTGAAAAGCGTGATCAGGACACAGTTAACGAAAAGATTGCGACAGGCGACGTTGAGCTTGTAGCTTCCACACTCGAAGTCTTGGGCAGAAGCACAAATATGCTTCCTTTCGAAGTTTCAAACTCTCGTGCTTCTAAGGACGAAATCCGTCTCAAGTACCGTTACCTTGATTTAAGAAACCCTAAGAACCACAACAATCTTGTTATGCGTTCTAAGATTATCCGTCATCTGCGTAACAAAATGGAGGAGAAAAACTTCCTTGATATGCAAACACCGATTCTCACTGCATCATCCCCTGAGGGTGCTCGTGACTTCTTAGTACCATCACGTAAGCATCCTGGCAAGTTCTACGCACTCCCACAGGCTCCACAGCAGTTCAAGCAGTTACTCATGGTATCAGGCTTTGACCGCTACTTCCAGGTAGCTCCTTGTTTTAGAGACGAGGACGCACGTGCTGACCGCTCACCTGGTGAGTTCTACCAGCTCGACTTTGAGATGGCTTTTGCTACACAGGAAGAAGTTCTCGACATCTGTGAGGACGTAATCTACGATACATTCAAAACTTTCTCAGACAAGAAAGTAACTCCTAAGCCATTTAGACGCATCACATACGCTGACGCTATGATGACATACGGCTCTGATAAGCCTGATTTACGCAACCCTCTCACTATCTGCGACTTGACAGATTTCTTCTCTAATGTCGCTTTCCCTGCATTTAAGGGCAAGCCGGTACGTGGTATCGTTGCTAACTGTCAGGGCAAGTCTAAGAAGTTCTTTGAAGACTCCTTAAAATACGCTACATCTACAGAAGTAGGTCTTGGCGGTCTTGGTTACATCACACTTAAAGAGGGCGTGTTCGCAGGCCCTATCGCTAAGTTCTTATCAAGCGAGCAGAAAGTTGAAATCACTGAGCTTACAGGCGTTAAAGAGGGCGAAACACTCTTCTTCATCTGTGACGATAAGAAAAACGACACAGAGAAAAAGGCTGGCCACATCCGTACATGGCTAGCTTCCCCTTCACAGCTTGACTTAATCAGAGATGACGCATTTGAATTCTGCTTCGTTGTTGACTTCCCTATGTTTGAAGAAGACGAAGAGACAGGCGAAACAATCTTCACTCACAACCCATTCTCTATGCCACAGGGCGGTATGGAGTCACTTCTTACAAAGAAGCCTGAGGAAGTTCTCGCTTACCAGTACGATTTAGTTTGTAACGGCATCGAGCTTGCATCAGGTGCTGTAAGAAACCACGATATCGAGATTATGAAAAAGGCGTTTGAAATCGCAGGCTACGAAGAGTCTGAACTCAAAAAGCGTTTCAACGCACTTTACACAGCATTCCAGTACGGTGCACCACCACACGCAGGTATGGCGCCTGGTATCGACCGTATGGTTATGCTCCTTACTGATGAGGAGAAAATCTTAGACGTAATTGCGTTCCCATTAAACGGTAACGCTCAGGATTTACTCTTAGGTGCTCCATCTGAAGTTACAGACCAACAGCTCGAAGACGTTCACCTGCTCGGCAACGGCTCTGCACTCGCTCACAGAGGTGCAAAGACTTCTGCTAAGGGTGGCACATCTAACAAGCGTTCAACTTTCTCAAACGCTCAGCAGTTAAACCAGCTCTCTTTAAATGACGAAGAAGAAACTGTAATGCAGGGCATTTTTGACTCAATGAAAAAGAGCGAAGAAGCTCTAAAAGCTGTTGATACAGAAAACACAGAGCCTATGGTTCACGTTATGGAAATGACAAACGTACTTCGTGAAGATGAACGCAAACAGCCGTTTAGCCGTGAGAGCTTACTCGAGTCAGCTCCACAGCGTAGCGACGACTCTTGGGTCGTTCCACGACTTGTAAAGTGAGGTGTGTAAGATGAAATATTATATGGCTAAAATATCAGACAAAGGAACCATCGCAGTAGATGATACAATCCTTGTAAAAGGCGAGCTCTCTTGCGCAGGTTCACATATATTAGACGGTTACAAACCACTTTTCTCAGCAGAAGCTGTTGATAGATTAATCGCAAAAGGCTACGAAATTGCTGGCAAAACACAGGTTGGCGAATTCGGACTTGACTTAGTCGGCGAGTTCTCTTACTACAACGAGCTTGAAAGTGGCGAAACTTTAAAAGGCGCTGCCGCAGAGCTTGTAAAAAGTGGCGATATCAAAGCCGCACTCGGTGTTGATATGAACGGTTCTACCAGACGTGCTGCCGCTTTATCAGGTGTAAACTTCTTAAAGCCGACATACGGCACAGTTTCACGTTACGGCGTTATCTCCTGTGCAGCATCTGGCGAACAGCTCGGTGTATACGCAAAGGATGTTGACACAGTATCAGAGATTATGACTGTTATCGCAGGTAACGATAAAAAAGACGGCACATCTTTAAGAAACGAGTCATACACATACAGCACAACAGATGACGTAAAGGGTGCAAAAGTCTGCATCGTAAAAGAGCTTTTTGACAAAGCTGACGATACTGTAAAAGCTCAGCTTAACACATATGCGCAGTCACTCAAAGCTCAGGGCGTTGAGGTTGAAGAAATCTCCCTTGACTTTGTTGACACAGCTAACACAGCATGGCAGATTCTTATGTGTGCTGAGACTTGCAACAATGTTTCACGTTATGACGGCGTTAAATTCGGCTTTAGAAGTGAAAACTACCGCAATATCGACGAGCTGTACGTAAATTCTCGTACAGAGGGCTTCAACTTCCTCACAAAGGCAGTTATCCTCTACGGCTCCGACGCTCTTTCTAAAAACCGCTACGCTGACTGCTACGACAAGGCACTTAGAATCAGACGTCAGGTAGCTGACAAAATGAAAGACTTATTCTCAAAATATGATGCTGTGCTCACTCCAGCTTGTAGTAAGACAGAGTACGCTCAGTACGATATCAAAGATGCTTTCATAAAAGTATTCAATGAAAGCGTATTTACAGCAATCCCTAACCTTGTTGGCACACCTGCACTTGTGTCAAACGGAGTCCAGCTTATGGGTGACCATTTCTCAGAGAGCAAGTTACTCTCAATCGCTAAAATCGTGGAAAGGAAAGGTGAATAATTATGGCATATGAACTCGTAATCGGCCTTGAAACCCACGTTGAATTAAACACTAACTCAAAGATTTTCTGCTCTTGCGGTGGACACTCGTCCCCTATTGAGCCAAATGACTGTGTATGCCCTGCTTGCTCAGGTATGCCTGGTATGCTCCCTGTTATGAACAAGCGTGTTGTAGAGCTTGCCGCAACTGCAGGTCTTATGCTCAACTGCGAGATTAACCGCTACACAACATTTGACAAGAAAAACTACTACTATCCTGACCTTCCTTGTGCTTACCAGATTACACAGCTCAACCACCCTATCTGCGTCAACGGCTTAGTTAAAGTTAAGACAGCAGCTGGCGAGCGTGACATCAGAATCAAGCAGATTCATATGGAAGAAGACGCAGGCAAACTCGTTCACGGCGGTAACTCATCATTTGTTGACTTCAACCGTACATCAGTTCCGCTCATCGAAATCGTTACTCAGCCTGACTTCCGCTCTCCTGAAGAGGTTGTAACATACCTTGGCAAGTTAAAGTCTATGTTTAAGTCAACTGGTATCTCAGAGTGCGAAGAAGGTGCTATGCGTTGTGACGTTAACATCTCAGTGCGTGAAGAAGGCACTGAAGAGTTCGGTGTTCGTACCGAGATTAAGAATATGGCTTCATTTGAGGCAATTGATCGTGCTATCCGTTATGAGGCTCAGCGTCATATGGATGCTCTCGAGTTTGGCACAGAAGAGCTTGTACAGGAAACACGCCGTTTCGACGATGTTACAGGCAAGACTTCCGCTATGCGTAACAAAGAGACCGAGGCTGACTATCGCTACTTCCCTGACCCTAACTTAATGCCTATCGTTATCGACGACGAGTGGCTCGAGCAGATTAAGGCTAACAAGCCTGTAGCTTTAGACGAAAAAGCTGAGGCATACTCAGAGATGGGCATTTCCGATAAGGAAATCGCAATGCTCATGAGCGAGCACACAGTAGCAAAGCTCCTTGACGATGTTATCGCACTTGGCTGTAACGGTAAGGATGCCGCAGCGTGGATTTTAACCGACTGTGCAGGAATACTGCGTAAAGCAGGCTTAAAGCTCAAGGATTTAGCTATCACAGCTGACGGCCTCTCATTCCTCATCAAAAAGGTTGAAGAAGGAAAACTTAACCGTGGTGCCGCTAAGAAAACTCTCATCGCTGTAATTGAGCAGGGCGCTGACCCAGTACAGTACTGCGACGAGCAGGGCTTCCTCGTTGAAGTTGACAACTCTATGATTGAGTCAGTTATCGACAAGGCGATTGAGTCTAACCCACAGGCAGTTGCTGACTACAAGTCAGGCAAAGAAAAAGCGTTAATGGCTATTTTTGGCGCTTGTATGAAAGAGCTCAAAGGCAGCGGTGATCCATCTACAATCCGCACAATGCTTATCGAAAAACTCAAAAACTAAAATACACAGGACCGCTGAAACTCGGCGGTCCTGCTATTTATCGTAGGGCACGGCATTTATGACATTCCGCCCACCCACAATCACAATCCGTAGGGAACGGCATTTATGACGTTCCGCGTGCAACTGCACCAAAAAAGCCTCCATCAATTGAGAAAGGTGGCAAAATCTCCGATTTTTACGGAGGGAGAGAAAATTTATATGACAATAAAATTATACGAAAACGATGCTTACATAAAAGAATTTGATGCCACAGTTATTTCTTGTGACGAGTGCAAAAACGGCTATCTTGTAACACTCGACCAAACCGCTTTCTTCCCTGAGGGAGGCGGACAGCAAGCAGACAAAGGCACTATAAACGATGTCGATGTCCTTGACGTCCAGATAAAGGACGAAATCATCACCCACAAGGTCCATAAGCCGTTTGAAGTCGGCACAACCGTCAGCTGTAAAATCGACTGGGGCACTCGTTTTGCTCGTATGCAGGGTCACACTGGCGAGCATCTGGTGTCAGGTATCATCAACACAATGTTTGGCTACGATAACCTCGGCTTTCATATGAGCGAAAAGACAATGACTCTTGACCCTAGCGGACTTCTGACCCCTGATGACATCAAAGAGGTTGAAAGACGAGCTAATATGGCGGTATACGAAAACAAAGCCGTCACAGCCTACTACCCTGACCCTGAAAAACTCCCTACCCTTAGCTACAGAAGCAAGCTCGATTTAACCGAGGGCGTGCGTTTAGTCACAATCGACGGCTATGACACATGTGCGTGCTGTGCTCCTCACGTTAAGAGCACAGGCGAAATCGGACTCATCAAAATCATCGACTACATCCAGTACAAGGGCGGTATGCGACTGACTATGGTCTGTGGTATTAACGCTTTTGAGGACTACTGTGCACTGCACGATGACTCAAAAAAGATGATGAACCTGCTCTCAGCCTCCCGTGATAAGGTGCTCGAGTTTGTAGTGAAAGACCACGATGTAATCGGCTCACAAAAAGCTGAAATCAACCGCCTGAATGCAGAGCTCTCAAAAGCTAACCTTGAAATCGTAACTGTTTCAAACAGCCTGTGCGGTTTCACAAAGGGTGCGTCATTTGACGATATGCGAGCACTTGTCAACGAAAACATCGACAAAGCAGAGCTTGTCGCATTTTTCAGCGAGGGCGACAACGGCGACTATTCATACATCGTATCAAGCCAAACCGCTGACGTGCGTGATACTGTCAAAGCTTTAAACGCACAGTTTAATGGCAAAGGCGGTGGCAGACCAAACTACGCTCAAGGAAAGATTGTCGCAGATAAACAGTCTGTCATCGACTTCTTTGAAAATCAATAAAATATGTCCGACCCGTCGGGTACGGCATTTATGACGTACCGCAAATATCATAGCACAACAAAAGCCCTGAGTGAAAACTCAGGGCTTTTTATTCGGACGAACACTGTTCGCCCCTAC
>JAFUKO010000106.1 GCA_017473555.1 Ruminococcus sp.
AGCTGTTGCAGTTGTTGCAATATCCTTAAACTTGTAAAGCTCTATATCAACATTATCCCACACACCGTATCCAGTGTCTCCCGATGCATTAACGAAAACACTAAGTGCTTTGAATAGATAAACATTACCGTCATTAACAGCAGGAGCTGTAATCGGCCATTTGTAAGTTTCGACTGTTTTACCTGTAGTCGCATTATATGTACCATAGAAGAAATAACCATCAGTCGGTGTTTTTTCGAGGTGCTTTCTCATATCATCAGAAATACGAGGCGTAGGTTCACCTTCATCCGTTGCTGTTACCCACCTGATAGCATCACTACCGTCTGATGCAGTAGTCTGTGTCATCGGAACTATAGAAGTTGCTGTGCTATCTTTATAATAGAAGTAAAGACTCTTTGAGTCATCTTCAGTTGTAACATGCTTTCCTTCGTGTCCTTCGGATACACTAAAGGTGTAGTCATCAAAGAAGAAAGTCTGGAAGTTAGACGCTGCATTTACAAACTGGAAATTTATTTTCACAGTACAGCCGAGCAGAGCTTCTTTCTGTGCTTCTGTCAAAGCCTGATACTGAGCATCTCTCTCCTCAAACCAGATTTTAATATTAACTTTTGTATCGTCGCCGCCACCAGTTGTTGAAAAAACAAACTGGTTAGGGTCAGTATTTGTTTGATAATTAAACTGACTATTATTAGATAAACCTGTTGATGTTGTACTCTTGGTACCACCCGCTTTTGTATTAACAGCGTTGTAGGTCTTAGTATCAATAGAAAAGATGCGAGTGTTAGATGAATTCGTACCTGCCGTGACAGAAATACGCATAGCCTTTTCTGCAACAGCTAGCATTTCTTCTGTAACATCACTATTGTCAGAAGTTACATCGAAAATTTCAGCTTTATCAAAATAGTAGTTAAATGACTTTGCAGTTTCATTATGAACTTGAAAGTCAAAGTTATAATAGCTTGTATTGTAGTCAGTAGTATCGCCTAAACGATAGGTACTTGCACCATCTTTCTTAAAATAAAAGTTGTTTGCATCCGGAGTTGATGCTTTAGAAAGCTGATAGAGCGCTGTAGGACGGAAATATGTGGATAAATCCACCATATTCGTCGCACCATCTTTTACGTCAAAGCGATAGTTCAGATTTGAGTTGATCGGGAGGTTATCACCTTTAATTTTTAATGAAGATTGTGATTCAATCCAACTATAGGTAGCAAGACCAACAAGAATTATACACTGAACAAGTGCCACGATAGCTATAATTGACTTTTTCTTGTTTCTGTTGTTGAACATTTTCTTGATAAAATCTTTAATTTTCTGCATCGTGACACCTCCTTTAAGTGTAATTTATTTAGTTAGTACCAGCAGTACCGTTAATGTCCCAATACTCTGCTTCGTAGAGAACAGCATTCATCGTCTCGTTGTCTTTGTAGCCACTCATAATCATTGGCTTGTTGTTACTCTTTAACAACTCAGCATAATTACTTTGACTAGAAGTACTCTGATAAATCATACCGTTTCGGTCAGTTCCAACTCCGCCAACACCCTTGATATCAGCAGTTTTATAACTGTTAGTATCCTCATTATTGAAGATAAGTGCGTTGTAACGGGAAATATCCATAGTTATATGGTACTGATTATATCCACTGACTTGATCAGAATAAAATGTCATCTCTTTACCAGGCCAACCGCCTGCATTACCATTACTACCCACAGCATCCCAGATATAACAATATGGATCATTATTATATCCACAGTAATTTGTTGACAACTGTAGGAACAACGTGATCTGGAAGTTTTCAATTGAACAGATATTCTTTCCTACTGTATTTGAATGAGCGTTATTCGTTGAGCTCTCATAGGTAACTTCCTGTGATGGAGTTACATCCCACTTATCGCCATGGTCAGATGGATTGCATCGCTCCACGCGATAGCTATAATAACGTCTGTTAGATGGTACCACACAACCATAACCATATCCGCCATCCGACGGAGCATAGTAGTTATTTTTATACAGATATGTATAGAAATCATCACTACTGTCAGAGCCCGTGCTATTAGCATAGAAATGCACCTGCATAAACGCGTCATCCATCTTTGATTTTGCTATGTTCTTAACCTGAACATAGAGCATATCAGAGCCCCAATAGCTCCACTTATTACCGCTTGAGTCTTCGGTGATCTCGTAGAATTTTCCGTTGCAAATTCCTGCATTCCAACTCATATGGTATGTAAGCTCATTGAGATTTGAATTTAATGCATATTTATCATTAAAGTTAAAATATCTTTTGAATGTAATAGAATTATCCTGAGTATGGTTACTACCATTCTTAGAATATACGTTGTAAGGTACAACAAAGTAATACATTCCCTTATCAGTTGCACCTGAAGCTTTGTACTCCACTGTCTGCGTTTTACCGTTTGCGTATTTATACAGATAATTCATAGTAAGAACAGAGGTTGTGCCATCTTTGTCGGAGTTTTTAATCCACTGTCCGTTTGTACCATCAAATAAAGTTACGGTATGCACTGCGTGGTCACCCCAAAGGCCACCACAGGATTTTTCAGGAGCACCTGTATAAGTGGTGCCGTTTTCGTTCTTAGCTGTCGTCGGAGCTCCATCAGAAAAAGCAGTAAATGTTACAACGCTATCTTCTACAATGCCGAGGTCCTTAAAACCATCTGTATCCCAATAGTTCCAGACTTCATCTTCCTTCATAGGATTAACTCTTCGGAACATAATGTGTTCGGAATCGATGAGATCTTCAGGAGCATTACACTGCCAAATTGTCGGCTTGCCGTTTTCGTCATCGTGAACACTCATCATATAACCTTTTTGGTTATCTACATCATATAACTGGATAACAGGCTTGAAAGAAACACCTGTATCTGTTGTTACTCTGTCGTCAATCCAATTTTCTCTAGTTTTGTCTAAAAACTTATATGTGTACATCTCCTCGCCAGAGTCTTTAGTTGCGAAGATAAGGTTCATATCAATATCTTTTCCTGCGTATACTTCATCTGTACAGTCAGGGTCAGTGCCTTCAAGCCAAACAATCATAGATAATGACATGGTTTGTTTGGCTTTAATAGTAAATAGTGGGTTATTTGAACCGTAGTTGTAATCATCAATAGAAGAAGCGAATGCCGGAACAACAATCTTAGAATCACCAGAGTTATCATCAATCTCGATAACTGGAGCGTATGGGCGCTGGAAGCCGGTTGAAACACCCGGAGAAATTACAGGATATGTGCCGCCATCAACTGTTCCGATGTAATCCTCAACCTTCCAACCGAAAGTGTTGTCGCCTGTTGGTTGGCTGATCATATAAATGTGACCATCTTTTACAGGATAGATATCCCCAGTCTTAACTGCACCACCCTGTTGGTTACCATCGTTAAAGATGATTGAATCATATTTTGCATTGAATGTGTAGTAATAAATTGAACCCGAAATATGGGTCATCGGCTTACCAGGCCAAGCTGAAAGCGGTTCATCAGCATTTCCGTTTTCACGCCAGATATAAGCGTAAGGCTGTTTCCAACCGAGAGTATTGTTGAAGTAAACTGTGATTTTTCCTTCTTCGTCAGGAGTTGTAGGAGCTTCGGTTGGAGTTTCAGTTGCTCCGCTGTCACCGGAACCTCCGCCACCTAAATCAGGAGCCTCACCTGTGTAAATGCTTGGTGATTCTTTCAAGAGCATACCATATCCGCTGTTGAAGTTACCGGTGTAAGCGTTACCACTTGAATTAAGCTTAAAGCTGTATAAGTAGTTGTGATAGATATCGTGTTCAGGCAGCTGTACTGAAGTATATGTACTATCGTTAGAATTCGGATCGCGTCTGAATTTAATAAAAGTAAGAAGACTATCGTCGATATCTTTGATTAATGTCTTAAGATCAATATAATAGATGTTATCTTTATGGTGTGTCATTTTAAAACATCTATTTGTGTTACCAGGAAGATTAGCAGTATGGTCAGTTTCAATCCATACCTGATCCCATGATGAACCAGACACATCAAAATAGATTAAAAAGTTTGCCTGTGTGTCACCAGGACCTTCTGTAGGCTCTACTACTGTAGGTGGCTCTGTAGGCTCTTCCCCGTCATACTCCTGTGAAAGGAGTGATGATGTGACCTTACCTGAACTACCGTCATTCTGATAGAAAGCAAGTCGAAGTGCCTTACCATTAGCAGAATTATCGAATTTGAAGTAAGACTTAGAGTTAAGATATACAGGCATATCTTCTTCACTTGTGTTACTGAGAGTAAAGTCAATGTTAATGTACTTTGAGTTCATATCGTTGACTGTAGCTTCTCTAAATTTAATATTACCTGTATCTGTAGCATTAAATGTGCCTGTAGTTGGGATAAAAATGTTTCGTCCATCAAGCGATGTTACAGGCTCAAACTGGAACTCGTTTAAATAGTTCCAAATATTAATATAGTCATTATCATTAGCATCAGAAAAGTCAATCTCTAGACCTGAGTCAGGTTCTACAGAAATAACATCAGTATTAACAGTATTGTTTTCAGAGAAAACAAACCATGCAAATGTGCTTACACAGAGTAATAAGATAACTTCTATAATTGCTACAATGCCAATTAACGGAGAAGTTTTGAAAATATTCAGTTTTTTGGAAATTGATTTTTTCATCATTTTGCTCCTAAAAACAGAATTTACGTTCTATTATATATTATCCACCGGCTAAATCGAAATTAACCTGGAATTGTCCACCTGCAATAGCTCGACGAGCTTCAGCGTCACAACCTTCAACCCAGATATTAACCTGAGTTTTTCCATAATAATAATCGCCGATTTGTGTATCAACATCGCATATAGCTAATCTGTTAGGGGATGTAACAGTTTTTTCATAGTTAATATCACCTATTTTCTGACCATCATCGGCAATACCATATGAATAATAGTGATGAGTGTAGGTGTCAGCTTTAAACCCACCGAACCTATCAGTAACACCATAGCTGTCATAAATCTGTTCAGGCTGAACATTTGTTGAAAGTGTCCATCCCTCACTTGTATCGTTTGAATTAAGGTGTATATCAGGACGAGGCAACCACAATACACGTGCAAAATCCTGACGGTTATCAGGGTCGTCTGCTTCCTGAAACTGGTCGTAGTTTACGAAAGAAATTCTAACAGCACCAACTACTGCGTCTTTTGAAAAGTTACCTTCGCTTGCTTTTCTACTGCCCTCTTCTGCTAAAAGCTCGGAATTGACAAGATTTCCATCCCCAGGTGTATTTTCAATGGCACCCTTTACATAAGAATTTTTATCAAGATATACTTTGCATGGATCTTCAGCTCTGAAGTACATATCAATACAAATGTATTCTTTATTTGGTGAAACTGTAGTAAAAGTATTGCTGGTTCTATCAATATCCTTGTTCTTAAGTAGCATAGATGGACGAACCAAGGTTACACCGTCACCAGTAATATCAACAGGGCTAAAATCTGCAAGAGCATCAAAATGCTGACCATCAGCAGTGATAACATCTCTTAAATTAAGATTTTTTGAATACTGTGACATGGTGTATTGATAACCGTTTTTTGAAGAATGAAAACCAACAGCCATATCAAAGTATTTACCGGCAGTTGCTTGAAGTGTCAAACCGTCAGCATTTACAGGGGCTTCAGGAGATCTGAACCAAGCAAGGGAAGCGGCGAAAATCATTATAATTAAAGCGAGCAATAACATGATAGCTTTTATCATCAAAGATGTGTTCTGCTTATTCTTCATATTATTGCTCCTTTCTTATAAATTTTCAGTTACTCAAAATCCTCAGCGTTATCTAGTTCGAGGATTTTTTCAGGCTTGTAGTCAATAAGAAGCTTCGCTTTTGAAACAAAAGCTTTAGCTTTCTTTCTAGCCTGTTTGAGGTCTTTATTGTATTTAGTCTGGATAGCTTTTGTTTCAGCTTTGAGTCTTGACTCATATTTCTGCTTATCTGTAAAGCCCTGAGCTGCGATAATCTCCTTGTCTTTTTCAGCAAGTTTACGCTCATACTCAGCCTTTAAAGCTTCGAGCTTTGCCTCATAATCAGAAGAAAGCTTTTTGACTTTCTTATCATGTTTAGCTATCTCGTTATTTTTAGTTTTAATTTCAGCGATGTGACCGCTGACTGTTTTATTAAGAGCTGAATACTCACTGCGTGATTTTTCAAGCTCTTTCTTAAGCTTTTCTGAACGAGAATTGTTTTTCTCAATCATACTGTCACGCTCAGCAACCTTAGCTTTCTGAGCTTCACAATCTGACTTCATAGCTTTGAAATCAGTCTGTAAGCTGGAGAGCTGAGTTGAAAGGTCGGCAATCTGGGAGTTTGCTGTTGAAATCTGAGTAGCTTTGTCAGATATTTCAGCAGCCTGTGTAGAGATTGTGTTATCTCTCTCGACAACAGTTGCTTTAAGTGAGTCATTCTCATTATTGAGTGAAGAATTCTCCGATTTTAAATCAGCAACGTTATTGTTAAGAGTTGCAATCTGAGATGTCTTGCTCTCAATATCAGCAGCCTGAGTTGCGATAGTGTCTTCGTGCTTAGCTACAGTAGATTTAAGGTCGGTATTCTCATCTGTAAGAGCAGAGTTTGCATCTCTGAGTTCAGCCACGCTTGTGTTGAGCACAACTATCTGTGATGCCTGTTCCTCGATAGTTTTTGCCTGTTTAGCACACAGATCTTCGAGTTCAGCAATTCTTGCTTTATGCTCTTCGATCTCGGCTTTCAAGTCACGAACTGTAGTTTCGAGGACAGAAATCTTATCATTAAGGAAATCAATGTGTTCTTCGAGTTCCTTGATTTTAGCTTTACATCTTGCGACTTCGGCTTCAAGTTCTGCAACCTTAGCTTCAAGTTCAGCAATCTTAGCATTTAATGTATCAATAAGAGCGTTGAGTTCAACAATCTTAGCTTCAAGAGCTGCGATTGTAGCAGCCTGTGCTTCGATAGTCTTTCTCTGCTCTTCAACAATTGCTTCTAATTCAGCAATTCTAGCCTTACAAATTTCGAGCTCTGCCTCAAGTTCAGCAACACGCTGTAATGCAACACGAAGCTCTTCTTTTGTTTCTTCGAGTTCTTTTTCTCTTACTGTTAAGAGAGTCTGTAACTCTTTGATTTTAATATCACGCTGTCTGACTTTTTCCTTCTCCTGCTCAAGTTCATTAGTAAGCTGAGCAATGATAAGTTCACGTTCACGAACCTCTTTGAGTCGGATAGCCATTTCCTCTCGACGAGCTTCGTAGATTTGCTCTTCAAGCCATCTAGCCTGCTCTTCCTCAGGTTTCTGAGCTTCTCTTGCACGACGCTCATTTTCAGCAACGTACTCTTCGTGAAGCTTAGTTCTGAGTGCTTCGTTAGTACTGATAGTCATAACGAAGTGCTGGAATGCCATTACATCGTAGATTTCACTCTGGATATTAGAATCCATTTCGCCTGAGAACTCTTTTGACTCGATAACATAACCAGTTTTACGATAGCTCTCAATGAAAGACCATAATTCGTTACATTTAGCAAAATTTGGGTTCTTCTTAATACAGTTAGTCTTGTTGATAGGCGAACGAACCTGAATACAGCCTTTGAGTGCCTGAATGAGGTTTGTATTAACAAAGTCATCAAGCATCATACGGATACGAGAAATACGCTCGTAGTCAGTAAGTTTTGATATATCTTCTTCCCTATCGATTTTATCACGCTCGTGTGATTCAACCGAATAAGTTAAAGTAAATGCAAATTTCTGGTTGTTAAGTGTAACATCACGATTCATTTCAACCTTGTTTGATGAATCGTTTGGAGCTTCCTTCAAAGCACGGAAACGTGCTTCAACGAAAGAAATAGTTTTAAAGATAAGTGTGTATAAAAATCTATTTTCGTATGTAGCGTAGCTATCCTCACGATGAGTGTTGAGAAGTTTTGAAGGTGAAACAGAACCATCACGATCAACAGCCTGAATAAGGCTTGTGTGCTGTGTGAGGTGTCTTACGGCCTCTTTTGTAACCTGTTTAACCTTGTCAACACGGTCAACTTCTTCGTAAGTTTCGATGAATCTACGCTCTTCACGGATGGCTTTG
>JAFUKO010000107.1 GCA_017473555.1 Ruminococcus sp.
ACCATCCAGTATAGGCAGGATTATATGATAATCTTTTTGAAGTGATTTTGCTACGTCCTCATAATTCCACCACGATAATCCGCCTCCATGCAAAAGAAGGATTGTTTTATTGTTTTCTTTCCCGTATTCAACATAATGCACGCTCTTTCACCTCCATTACAAATTCAAGTGTGTCGAATAGAATGTATCAAATTACTGTGTAAACATCAACCAATATAGAAAAAGCACGATGGTTTCGTATCAAAACCATCGTGCTAATATGGTGCGAGTGACCACTAAGAACCGCTTGAATACTGGGTTTTAGTGGGATTGACTGCACTTTTGACAGCACTTCATCGAATTTACGCTATTTTAATGTCATTTTGCTTCATATACTCATCGGCAACTGCAAGGTGTTCGTTTGAATATTTTTCAAAAACTGAATAGTATGTATTGAGCGTTATATTGATGTCTGTATGCCCTAAAAGTTTCTGCAAAACCTTTGCAGGCATACCCGATTCAATACACCTTGTTGCGTATGTGTGTCTGAGTGAATGTAAATCTACTCTGCCGTAAACAGAAGTGTCTACAATGTCATACGCTTTCAAAGCAGCCGCATAAGAGTAATTGACTTGATTTGTCGTAACTAAGTTTTGATTGCTTGATAAAAACAGTAAGCCTTTATCTTTGTTACCTATACAGGATTTAAGGAACTCGAATATATCATCGCTCAGATGTAGTTTTCTCATTCCTGCGGAAGTTTTAGTTTCGTTAAGCACATTTCGTCCGTATTTGCCTCGTGCAACAGTTTTTGAAACGGTGATAGTCTTTTCTTCAAAATCAATATCTTCGACCATCAAAGCACAGCACTCACCGATTCGCATACCCGTGAACATCGACAACAACATAATATCGCTGTATCGAACATCCTCGTTTTTGAGCACATTAAGGAGCTTTTTCTGTTCCTCAACTGTCAACGCTCTGACGGGGATTGTCTTTTTGTTTGACTTAGGTCGCTTAATTTCTCTAAGCGGATTATCCTCAATGATTTTTCGGTTTACCGCCTTGATGAATACAGCACCCAAAAGCTGATACATTTTGTTGATACAGGATTGAGAGTAATCAAGCTGAGTTTTAAAGAAAGCGATTAAATCATCTTCAGAAACCTCGTCAAGCTGTTTGTAAGAAATATCGGACAACATTTTGAGTGTTTCCATCTTTCTGTCATAGCTTGATTGCCTGATTTCGTTTAAAGCTAACTGTTCATCCATCATCTTTTCAGCGTACTGAAAGATAGTTGGTATCTTAGGCTTTTTGTCATTATGAAGATTGCCTGCAAGAGCCTGAATTTGAAGCTCTTTTAACTTATTTCTGACTTCACGCTCTGTTTTACCATAGACAGTTTTTCTCACTCTTTCGTCATCAATCAGAAGTTGTATCTGACCTGCATAGCGGTTGCGTTTTTCTACGAAATATATACTTCCGTCACCATAAGGTAAAGTTATTTTCTTTGATTTAGTATCTTTGGTTTTTATGATAAACATTCCTTTCCATAAAACCTAAAGACCTGAATCATCTGACATAAATATTTTAAATCAAAGACAATTCAGAGTCAATAGGCTTTTATACTTTAAAGTGATAAATTTATTATACTCTTCGAGTTTTGCTCCATTCGATGAAAGCTTGCTCGCTGACTTTGAAGTTTTTGCCAACTCTAAGTAATGGGAAATCGGCTCTCATCATAATGTTTCTTGCTGTTGGTAAACTGCAACCTAATGCAGTTGCAACATCTTTTGTAGTTAAGAATTTTATATTTTCGCTCATTTTTATACCTCCCTAATTCGCATATAAACATTCTGTTTCAAGTGTATCTATACAGTTGTAGATTGTTGTAAGCAGATACGCTCTCATATTCTTTATTTCGGATTCGTTCTTCTCTAGTGAGCTGATAACGTATTCAATATGCTCAGCAGTGAGTTTCTTAAACCTTTTCCTAACAGTTTCAATCGGCACTTTGCGTTCGTGTATCCATACGTAATCTTCGGTAGTGCAGTATGTATCTGTTATAAGATTTACGATTTCATCAAGTACACCGCCATAATTACGCTCACACAAAATATCATATTCGATTTGGTGTTTCATACCTTCTTCAATCTCATCATAGTTGATAGATGGATAGATATAACTCTTTTCAATATTACTATTATCAATATAGATTCCTCGCAAATTTGTGGAGTCCGTAGTCGCAATTTTAGTGACCACAGAATCGTCATTTTTAATATTGTCGTTCTCCATCTTGGAGAGTACAAAATCTGTATTGATGTAAATAATGTCTGCTTTGCCTAATCTTTGTTTTCGCCTGTAAATCAGACCATAGCTTTCTAACTCCCTGAAAAGCCGTGTAGCCTTGTTACGACTGCAATTTAATTTCTTGCAAACATCATCGTTTGTAAAGTAAACAAAGGTCTCACCACACTCGTCTTTCATATTGTTTTTCTCCGATAGTGAATACCTGCTGAGCAATAGTGAGTACAGCAGTTTTGAATCTCCACACATATTGGAGTAAGGCTCCTCAAACAGCCAGTATGGAACTTGTGTAAATTGATTGTTCATTAACTTTAACCTTCCTTTCGTAAATTTACCCTCCACTTATATGGACTGAGAATAGCGTTTTGAGGGGGTTGTTGAAGAGAAATTTTTATAAAAATGTTTTTATCCCTCTACTAGTTAGAACTGGGAAAGCAAAAATGTGGGGTATTTTTTCAAAAAAATTTTAAGAAAATTGCATTTTCTACATTTAGCACAAACCCGAGGTGTAATTTCGTTTACCTTTTTGAAAAGATTAACAACAGAAAAATATACTCTTCACTTGTTATAACTGGGAAGCGAAAAATGTAAGTGTATTTTTGAAAAAAATTTTTCTCTTCACCTATTTAGAATTAGGGGTGCCATTTGTACCCCCTGTTTTCAAAAAAATTCTCAAAAATATTTTTACCCGTCACCTTTAATGC
>JAFUKO010000006.1 GCA_017473555.1 Ruminococcus sp.
CACTTTACTGTGCCATCAGCTTGTTTCACTCCGTTTAATAAGTTCGTTTCGAATGTGTGTCGGAGTGAATGTACACCTTTGTGTTATATGCCTTCTCAATCAAGGATCCGGTAGAATCAATTTCTAAAGCCGCTTGGTTTTGTGTGTCTACCTTTGCTATAGCATACGAGTGGACTGTCTTCACCAAAGTAAAACTCTGCTCTGAGCTCTTTTATTGATTCAACAGCGGTGTTGTTAAGTGGCACATCTCGTTTACTCGTGGCACTCTTAGATTTACCAACTTCAATCTCTCTACCTGAGAGCTATTCAACACCATCACGTTTTTGCACTTCTTTTACTGCTTGGTTAATATTGCAATTTTTGAGCCCTAACATTCCACCTGTCCTAAGTCCAGTGTTCAGCATAAAGATATATGCAGCAGACTGTTGATAGAATCTCTTACCCGTACTCCAAGTTCTCTTACACTCAGCCTTGAGTTTTGATATCTCCTCTTCTGTGAATACTGTTATCGTATCTGTAGTTGGAATCACCTCTTTGCCTTGCTGTGCGTAGAAGTTTGATTTTTTAATCATTGGTACACTTTGCATTGGATTTTTAGTAATTACTTCTTGCTCCATCAGATAACGGAAGTACTCGCCGAATACATCTCTTGTTTTCTTTACAGTAGTAAACGCATAACCGTTCATCATCTGTTCGTTTAAGATTTTCTTTATATCTACTGCTTTGATAGTTGACACAATCTTTTTACCAAGTGCAGGGTAGATATGATTCTTAGCAGTACATTCTATTCGGTCATAGGTAGTATGTTCTACTGTTGGATATTTAAATACTTCTAACCATCTTTGCATACTGACTTGAAGTTGTTCGTTGCTTTCATTGGCTTCTTGTTCTTGTTTTTCAAAGTCACGGATGTACTTTGTCATCTTGTCTTTGACACCTTGTTTGGTTGTGCTTGAAAACGATTTGCGTTTACGATCACCGTCTTCATCCTGATACCATACAACACCACCCCATCTGTTGTCTGTGCGTTTGAATGCGTTGCCCGAAGTTAGCAATACTCTTGCCATAATATTCACTCCTTTTCTAGCACAACAACATACCACAACAGTTTTACAATATCCAGACAAATTTGCACCACAGTACTAAAGCTCCTATTTCTTTGGTTACTGCGGTGCAATTTTTGATTCATATTAAATTTTTAAATAAAGTATTTAGAAATCGTCACGACACCTTCAAGAATGGCTTAACATTCGCATAAACAGCACTAACGACAGCATAGTTTGAAAAAATCGTATTTTTTGACACCCTAACAGCGTCAGCTCAAAAACCGCATAACAGTCGGCTTTGCCGTCTGATGTATCCTGCGTGGAGTCGGACACGACACCCACGCTTATTCCTGCAACAAAATCGGTGGAGTGAAACACTCCTAAAATCTCATATAAAACGCCTTCAAATTTTCGCCGTGTTGCTTTTATATCTATCGTTCGAGTAATTTCCTTAGCTTCAGATTATCTTTTCACACGCTTTGATTTTCGCTCTCACTGACAGAAAAACAGAGTATAGATGTACAAGTACATCTATACTCTATTCTTTGGTTATAGCGGGTCAGTTTTTGATATGCTTATCCGTAGCAGAAGTAGATGTTGTACATACTGTCTGCTTGCTTTTCAGCGTAGCAGTTGAAGCTTATTTGACTACAACTTGTTTCGTATCCGTCAAGTGCTAATATGGAATCTATGTCCGCCTCTAAGCCTGATACTGTTCTACTCAGCTGTTCTTCGTAGGTACGATTTGCTGTTGTGTTAAGACAACCTTGATATGCGAACAACCAACCGCTGTTGCTTGTGTTTAGCGTAGAATCATATGTCATACCTTTGCTTTGATTGTGACTGATTATGTAACTCACCATATTCTGAATGTCTTGTTCATTGTTACTGGAGTTAAGTTCTTCATTAACTGGTTCGTCTTTTACTTTTTCTGTTGCTTTTCGAGTTGGTTTTTGAGTAAGTGTTTACTAATTCAAGAATCTCGTATAAAACTATTCACATACTTTTACTAAATATATATCCCCGATAGTTTTTCTAGAGGTCCAATATATACCACTTAACTCAACTGCCCATTCATTTGCGTGTTTTTTAGTTGATTTAGTCGAAACCAATCGAGCTGTCCCACGTTGAATTGGATTTTTTTCACTATACTTGCTTTTAGGATTAGTAATATAGTTGTAATAAAGCACATATTCATCATTTTCCTTAACAAAATTACCAGTTATTGTATCACTAGTTATCTCATTAGTTTTAATCTTTACTTTCACTCCAAATAAAGTTTGCCTGATTTCAACCTCAGTTTCTTTAACACCTGGAATATTGTTATAGCAATACTTTATGTTACCCTGATATTTACCCATTATTCTTGGAGTTTTCTCTAAAGGGTTAAATTTCCACAAAAAGCTTCCATAAAACACCATAACAGCAAGTGTAACTGTAACCGCTAGTTCTACGATATCCAAGTAATCAGTTACAGATGCTATTTCGAAAACATATTTTTTTATAAGAAAGCATATTAACCCTATAAACACAAAAACATACAAACTCTTTTTTATTAAGTTCGATAAATCTGTCGCCATATTAACTCTCCCAATTGTCATACTCATAAAAAGCACTCAATTCTTTAACAAACTTAATATACGACTGCCTTTTTTCATCATCAATAAACAACGCTTTTATCCCGTTTGCTTCTTTAAACACCTGAAATTTATAATAATTGCTACTTAAATACTTAAGAATCTCATCAATAGTATTTCTGAGATATGAATATCGTATATATTCAACACTAGGTACATTCCATAGAAGTGATTCCAAACCAAAAGAAGAAACTTCTGGCGGTATATCATACCCAAAGTTTATCATATCCTCACGCATATTTTTTATTATTCTAACACACTGCTTAAATTTATAGTTAGTATACTTATTTTTTTCTATACCATTTCTGATATGTTGTTCTGGATAGTTAATAATATGTACACCTTCATCCGATATAATTTCTATTCCTCCAATATAATTGCTCTGAGAATTATCGTAATCGTTAGAGTAGTCTCTATACCTATAAGCAGGTACAACGTCTGCATCAACTCTATTTGTATTACCTATCACCTTTATGCTTTTATCATGCCTCTCGACACCTTGATATCCAAAATAATGTTTCAAAGCCTTTTCCACATCATCTTTCAATGATTCAAGCGTATCTGTACCCTCAAAAAAACCATAGTCAGAACGGGTAACCCCCTTTCTATATTTTGAGGTGAAGGTAGATTCCAGAATCACAGCAACATCAACATCACTTTCAGTTGGTATGTTAGTTTTATTAGCGTATGAACCTTGTACCAACAGTGTCAATTTTCTATCAGTAATGACTTGCCGTAAATCCAACGCATATGAATATGTATCTGCCTCAAAACTTCTAATATCCTTACCATCATCGGTATAGTTGAGTTGTTTCATAGCGTCTCGGACCATACGTATTGCATTCTTACATTTAGTTTCTTCAGTTTGACCAATTGGCAAAGCCATCTTTTTTAAATCATTTTCTCTGTACTTCAAAGTATCATCCTTTCGAATTCTATACCAAATATCATCAATCTCTTAAGATTTAATGAACCCAGTCACATAGATTAAATTTGTGTACCAACAAACGCCCTACCTCGCAATATGACATATAGTAGGTTTTTATTTTCTATCAATCAAAACCTACTAGTATCACTCATCAAAATAAGTTTTATAAACAATCTGATAATCACTATTCGGGAACATCTCTTTATGTAAAGCGATGAAATAATCATCCGTCATACTTGCAATATAATCTGCAACTATCAGGTTAGGTTCTTCATCCTCATAATTAGAGCCACTATACCACCTCAAATGGTTCTGCACCAACTTAATATGATGTTTAAAAATATACGATTGTTTGTTTTTACTTCTAACATCATCGAGCAATTTATAGTACAATTCCTCAAACATCGGACGTATTACCTTAACATACTCTTTTGAAACAGATTCATTTTTGTATATATACTTATAGTTTTCTTCTTTTGCGGTTTTTAAATCGTTAAAAGCTGTATCACTTAGCTTTATGTGATCCTTGCCATAACTATTTTCAATAATATCCACAGTCAGATTATTAATAATATCAGCATTTTCTGTACCAATCTTTTCTGTTTGAAACTTCTGATTAAAAGGAATGATACGGGCAATTTTTGCATCCTGACGATCTTTACCTAGATATGCTATCATATCACAAACGCGCACTACACAAGCTTCAAGAGTAGACGGGACAAGTGTTTTAATATAAGCAGAGCCTTGTTTATCACAGCAAAGAACCTCATTATCGAATTCTTCAAAGCTTTTTCCATAACATGGGCGATATTCTTTTAACTCAAACTCGCCGTTATGACATAACACACCGTCTAAAGTTTGTAAGGATATATTTCTAGCAAATATTTTATCTAGCACTCTTACACTGTGCACATTGTGGTTGAAATATATACCCGTCTCATTGTACAGCAACTCGCTTAAGAATCTTTCTCCAGCATGTCCAAACGGTGTGTGACCAATATCATGTCCTAAAGCAATTGCCTCAATTAAATCGAGATTTAAACCCAGTGCCGAACCGATATTGCGTGCAATTCTTGAGACCAACTGAACATGGAGAGCTCGCCTTGTAATATCATCATTGTGATAGAAAGAAAAAACCTGAGTTTTATCTGCGTATCTGTTGTAATACGGTAAATGTAAAATCTTCTCAATATCCCTTACATATGCAGGCCGCCATAGGCTAGCTTTATCATGTTCATCGTTTCTTCTCATGATATCGCAATCATTACAACGATAAGGATTCACCCATCCCTTATTGCGATTTCGAATAATTTCAGCCTGCAATCCTTTGCTAAGTTTATCGTATCTTAAAGTAGATTTGATAGCCATTTTATTCCTCCTTATCAACAATTACATTTTGCTCAGGTTCGCAATCAATGAACCATATCTTTTCCATAGCATATAAAACTAGCAACTACAAATTTATGCTTTTGACATAAATTGACACGTTTTTGATGAAATCAGCACATTTTTATACTACACTTACATAAGGGTAAGCAAAATTAGTTATTTTCTTGTTGAAAATAGTTAAAAACTATGATATCCTATCGGGTAACGGGATTATATTAATGTTATTTTGTGTTGGTGTAAGCCAACGGAGGGTATATGAGAATTGCGATTGTTGATGATGAATCATTGTATCTTGAAGAAATACAGAAACGGATAACCGATGTATGCAATCAATATAATTTAGAATACAAAATTGAGTGCTATAAATCGCCTATGCTGATAATAGATGAGGATGATTTTTCTGCGTTTGACATTGT
This sequence comes from Ruminococcus sp., assembly GCA_017473555.1. Taxonomy (GTDB): domain Bacteria; phylum Bacillota; class Clostridia; order Oscillospirales; family Acutalibacteraceae; genus Ruminococcoides. The sequence goes on from JAFUKO010000006.1 coordinate 5,417, forward strand.
ATTGCTTGATATTGATATGCCGGGTATGAACGGAATTGAGCTTGCAAAACAGATAAACAGAACCAGACGTTCTGAAACCTTACCGTACATTATTTTTGTATCAGCAATGGACAATCTGGTATTTGATGCGCTAAAACAATTTCCGTATTCGTTTGTGAGAAAGACACATTTAGAAGAATTAGATAAGTGTGTTCTAAATATTTATAAAAAGCTGAAGAACTCTCCTGTATATGCTCTGAAAATCGGAAGAACGACCAAACTTATTGAGCTTAGCAAAACTATATATCTCGAAAAACAAGGCAACTATGTTGACATTATTACTACTGAAGAGATTTTGCATGAGCGTTCTCTGATTGATGACAAGTACAAGGACCTTGCTCAGTTTGGGTTTGTACGTCCGCACGTTGGAGCAATTGTGAACGCTAACTATATAACTGATATTAATAGCAACTATTTGCGTTTATCAAATGGTAAAGAAATGTCAATAAGCCGTACATATAAAAAAGAGATCAAAGCAAAATATCAAGAATGGTTGGTGAAGATGAAATGATGGGACTTGCAATAGAACTTTTTACAAATCTATTTCAATCCGTTATGTTTGCCGGATTTTTGTATTTATTTTTTGACAAACCACAAGACAAGTTAAAACGACTGGTGCCTTTCTTAGTAGCTGTGTTCCTACTTTTTGCAAATGCGACATATCTTACATTAGGTGGTTCGTATGTCGGCGAAGAATGGTATTTTATAGATTCCTTGATTGCTATTCTAATATTGTTAGTATACTCATGTGTTTTCTTAAGAGGCAAATGGTATCTAAAAGTCATAATGACAATTGTGGATTTTGGTGTTAACACTATTATTTCGTATACTTTTGGTTTTTTTGTAACAGTAGTAACCAGCGTTCCTCTTGAAGAAGCCTTTTCACAATCAGCCTCATATAGATATATCTGTATTGTTGTTGTCAACCTAACAACAGCTTTATTCTTATGGTTGGTTTTGAGCTTTGGTTCCAAGAAAACCAAATTGTCGAATGGTTCGGAAATAATGACTTTTGCGGTCATTCCTGTATTGTGTATTGTTATTATGTATTGCAATTTTTTTGCGTATCAGGTGTCGGAATTTAATCCAGAGATTTTGCCTTATCTGTTAACCATTTGTTTTGTTATGGTTTCTATCGCTGTAATAACTGGCATAATGCTTGTTAGAATAAGCAAGGCGAATGAGATGAAAACAGAATATTTACTTACAGTTCAAAGAGAAAAGCTGTATGAAGACAGCATTATGGCATCGCACGAGCAAATTGAAAAGATTTCTTGCATTAAACACGAAACCAAGAATAAGATGAGCTCTATCAAGAAGCTTATTATGGAGCAAAACACAGACGAAGCGGTTGAGCTTTGCGATATAACTCTCGATAATCTGAAAACTACATATACACCGATAACCACAAATAATCCTGTTTTGAACGCTATAGTCAATGTCGAACTGGAAAAAACATCATCAGCAGGAATTGATTTTTCTGTCAATATCAGCGACACCTTGTCTAAGCTTCCGTCTGCTGATACGATATCTTTGGTTGGTAATCTTTGCGACAACGCTATTGAGTATCTTGTAACTCAACCAAAAGAGCTTAGAAAAATGAAACTCCACATTCGTTCTCATTTGAATTTTTATATCATTACTTGTTCAAATAAGATTTCATCATCTGTTCTTGAGAGCAATCCTGATTTATCTACCACCAAAGAAGATAAAGAAAGCCACGGCAAAGGTATGTCAATACTCAAAGAGATTGCCCAAACCCACAACGGCGATGCAACCTACACTGAAGAAGACGGATATCTAGCTGTTAGCGTAGTGCTGGATTGCACCGAGTAAAGTGCAGATTACATCAAAAAACATACCAATTACATCAAAAGTTAAAATACAATTGTAAAAATGCTACTATTTTATTAAAGAAATAGTAGCATTTTTTGTTATTTTTAACTCGGTGGTTATTATGCTGAATTCTCTGTCAACTATGATAGCAAACAAGTTTTTCGATGATAATGATAAATACCCAAAGGAAATATATATTTATGGAATAGAATTGCTTATTTCTTCGTTTATCAGTACATCGGTTATTTTATTGATAGGTCTTTTAACAAAAACTTTTTTTGAAAGTGTTATTTTTCTTATCAGTTTTTCTGCAATCAGAGTCTACACAGGCGGATACCACTCAATGACCTATCTTAGATGTAACATAATATCTGCTTCTTCCTATGTAGCAGTAATTATATTCTTCTACTTGTTCAGAGATTTGATTACTAATCCTATAGTGTTACTAAGTGGTTATTTTTTAACAATGATTTTAGCTTTAGTTTTTGCTCCTGTTAAACACGAAAATAAAAGGTTGGATACAGCGGATATAAAAAAGTATAAATTGCTTTCTTTGCTGATGATTACAGTTGTGTTTGCTGTTTACAGCATCGGTTACTGCGTATTCGAGATCGAACCTATGCTGATTATTTCCCCTACGTACTTATCAATAGATATAGCGATGATTGTATCTGTTGTAAAAAACTATATTAATTCTAGGAGGAATTGAAAATGAAAAAGAATATCACAAAAAAGCTGTTGGAAAAGGCTGCTGTTAACGCAGCAAAGGTTGCTGCAGGCACTGCGTCATATAACATGTTCCACCAGCCAAAGGAACCACAGAATCTCAGAAAGCACCTGAGCAAGTAAGAGAACAAACGCCGACCTTGGAGATGTATAATCTTCAAGGTCGCTCTCTCCCCAATGAATATAGTTTAACTAGAGTATGAATATTAGAGGAGGTAGTTTTATGAAGAATTTTAAAATTATGCTATCTGTATTTATGGTGTTCACTATTATTTTGACATCGGTTGTTCCAACATTAGCGATTATTGCACCGGAAGATTCAGCATCCAACCCTTTAAACCCTGTTAACAAAATGGATGAAGTTTTGCTAGAAAAAATATCCACCATTGCTGACAACGAACGTATTCCTGTTTGGGTATGGTTGACAGATATCGATACGGATGAACTTGAAAACGCCATCGAAATTCAAACTGGCTTATCCCAACAAACGCTCGTACAAAACAGAGCCCAGATTAATGATAACGCTACCGTAAGCACTTTGAGCTCGTTTCCAACAACAAGTACAGATGATAAACTGACAGCATATTTGTCAAGTACGAAAACGCAAAGAGAAGAACTGGCGGATGATACACAGGTGTATCTCGCGGCTAAAAAGACACTTGCAAAACAGCGGTACGAAACCGCTAACACTTCGAAAATTAGACAGCTTGGAATTTCAACCAACAAAATTAACTATCAAAGTAAGCTGACCCCATCTTTCATCGCGTATCTCACAAAAGATGAGATTTTGGAAACCGCCCAATCCGCTAATGTTGTTGAAATGGGCTACTTTGATGAATACGACGAAGAAATATCACCTGAATCTATACAAACAAATACAGAAAACGAATCTCCCACTGAAGAACCTACCATTAATATAGAAGAGAACTGCACACCAATAAAACAAGCGCTTCAATATAATGAAGCCTTCCAGAAATATGGATGCACAGGTGAAAAGATAAATATTTTGCATATTGATAATAATTATGTTGTTGATGACTTCAATAACTATGGACAAATACCGCATCCAGAGAATGTCATCAATGTTATGCAAAAACAAACATTTACAGCTACACAAGATTTTGCAATACCATTCAACAATCCAGACAATCCATATCCTAATAACAATCATGCTAATTGTTGTGTATCTTATCTTCAAACTTTCGCGAAAGACGTATATGTTTTTGTTGTAGCAAAAAATTCTCGTTTTTCAGGTGTTAACAGTTTACCATTGAATGATCCTAGAAGGATTAACACATACGACGATATAGAGTATATTATTGATAATAATACTATAGACATAATTAACGCAAGTTGCAATGATGGAACCGGTATCTATAATTCAAGTTTTTCAGCGCGATGGTATGATGCTATAGTTGTTAAGTATAGTATACCACTGATTGCAAGTGCAGGTAATAGTTATAACTCGGAATATCAGCTCTATGATGCAATAGCACCCGCGAGTGGTTACAATAGTATTGCGGTAGGTGTGTATGGTGCTATTAATAATAGGATGTATCCAGATTATAGATATAATCACACCAACATGGACAATAGGGTTTCATACAAACCAGATTTAATTTGTGCAGCTAATGGATTTGGCACAAGTGCTGCAGCTCCTACAATTTCTGCACTGGTCGCTATGATGATGCAACAAGATGCTTCAATAAAAGGATATCCTGAATTAATCAAAGCAATATTGATGGCATCTTGTCATAAAAAGGCTTTACCAGGAAAACCTAATGATGTTAATGATCCCGCAGAATTAATGGAAACAGGATTGACACCTAAACAAGGAGCAGGAGAAGTCAATGCTTTGCGTGCTATGAACATCGTAGCTTTTGGTACCTATGGATACACTTTTACTATACCAGATTACAACATTTATACTGTAGAAAACTTTAATCTGAATTCGCAAGTTTATGGCAACAGTAACACTGTTTATCCGGTTAACGTAAGTATTGCGTGGTTGCGCGAAAGTGTAAAAACATCAAATAATGATAATGAAAATGATACCGCTATATCATTAGGTGATAGATATGAGATTGATTTGCAAGTAGTAGCAACAAACCAAAATGGAACCTCAACAAAGATATCTGATAAAACCAACGCAGGAAAACAAATGGTATTTTTCTCAAATCCTGATTTAGATACTCAGTACAGCATAAAAGTAAGTTGGAATCAATATAGTAACATAAACAGAACCAATCTCAATTTCGCCTATGCGTATAGCGTTGGAAACTTTGAAAAAGCACTCGAAAAAGTGGAGATAACTGGACCAACTGCTGTTGGAAAAACATTGACAGCTAACGCATACACTGCAGACGGATTAATCGCCGAAAGTTCTGCGTTAACTTATCAGTGGTATGAATACATAGATAAAGACAATCGACAGTTGATAAGCGGTGCAACATCGCCAACATATCTTATAACCGAATCAGATATAAATAAAAGATTCATTTGTGAAGTAGAACAAAACTATATGACTGGCTACAAGGTGAGTGATACAGCCTTAACTTCAGTTTTTCGTTATGGTGATGCCGATATGGATGGTGATGTTAGTGCGTTAGACGCAACAGAGATACAATTATATTTAGCAGATATGGTTGATTTTACCCAAGAACAATATTGTGCCGCAGATATAGATCTCGATGGCGTGGTAACTATAAATGATGTAAATAGTCTCCAACTATATCTTGCAGGATTGATTCCTAGCATCCCTGTTGAACAAACACCGTAAAATATGCTATAATATAATTAAAAAACAAAGAGGTGCTATTATGAAAAGATTATTTAGTTTATTATTAGTAGCGATAATGCTGATTTCAATTAGTATTATGCCTACTTTTGCAGAGGACAGAAAATATTATCCACAGGCGGAAAAATATCAAGAAAACTGTCCTGTAGATTGGTTTTATCATGAGTCTTACTATCATTATAGCGACGGTGCTACTAACCCTGATTGGGCATATGTTCACTTCGGATTTGATGAAGGAATGTTTGATGATACGACCATCATTCAGCCTCAAAGAGGTGGAGTACTGTTTGGTGACAGACTAATTGTGAATGATACTATTTCTTCAAACACTCCTGCTTATGGGTATGCTGTATATGTAGCTGAGCTTGATACTTTCATCCCTGTGTATGATAACAACGTAGAAAAAATACTGGAATACTGCCCTGACTTCTTAGATGTTTTAGAAGAGCAAGGATATGGTACACAGTTTGGTGATGTTAATAATGACGAGAATGTTGATATAATAGACGTAACATATATACAGCGAGATTTGGCTGGATTTAATGATATCCTCAATGTTATAACTTCAGAGTTTTTAGTGGATATTTATAAAGACTTTAAGTTTAGCAGACTAAACAGCATTAAAGTAGATAACCGTGGATATATGTTTATCTCCGACTTTGATAGAGATGGCGAAGTTTCAATCCTCGA
>JAFUKO010000108.1 GCA_017473555.1 Ruminococcus sp.
GGATTTTTCCAGCTTTGCACAGTATCTGTAATCAATCTGGTTATGCTAACAGCTATCTCGCTTTTCTTAAAGCGAAAAGAGGGCAAGTCATCAGTATTACTTAAGATATTATCTATAGTTTTTTCTTTGTTTACTCTTGTATTAATCAGCACAGCTGTAGCTAAAATGATGATGTACATAGATTGCTACGGATTGACACCAAAGCGAGTGTATTCGACATGGTTGATGTTAGTGCTTGCCCTTATATTTGTGTTGATTATATTAAAACAGTTCATCGGTAGACTAAGACTTATTGCTCTATCACTTGCTGTTATGGTTCTTATGTTTTCAGCACTGACTTTGTCAGGTGTAGAGAAATTTATTGCAGAGTATAATGTAAACCGCTATATTGACGGAACACTACCTATAGTCGATGTGGACGCACTCACTGACTTAAATGATGCCTCAATCGCATCACAGGTAAGACTTTATCACCATATCACAGATGAGATAATGAGCGATTCTTACAATAGTTTAAGTGTTGAAGAAAAGGAAATGTATGACGAGGTTATACTCTCACTTAAAAGAAAAGCTACATTTATGGTAGAAGACAAAGTATCAGAAAGTCAAAATATCTGGTCGTTTACTGTGCCAGCATCAGAGGCTGAAAAAGCGCTAACAACAACACCGTTTTACGGGAACAGTTACGCAGAAGAGTTAGGTTTTTACTGGTTTTAATAGATAAATAAAAATCCCACCGAGAAATCGGTGGGATTGCTGTTTATATAGACTTAGTTTTCGCTGTAGATAACAGTTACGTCTGGGTGGAGCTGTAAGAGAGAAGCTGGAACCATTGGGTCGATTGGACCGAAGAATGATTTTTCAACGATTTCCTTTTTAGCAGCACCGTTAGCAACTAAAAGGACTTTCTTAGCCTGCATAATTGACATCATACCCATTGTGATAGCTGTCTTTGGAACATCGTCAATGCTCTCGAAGAATCTTGCATTAGCCTCGATTGTTGACTCATCGAGTACAACCTCGTGTGTTGGACCTACAAAATACTTGTCAGGCTCATTGAAACCGATGTGGCCGTCTAAGCCGATACCGAGTAACTGGATATCAGTACCGCCAAGCTCTTTAATCATCTTATCGTAAGCCTCGCCCTCAGCTTTGAGGTCTTCAGCACAGCCGTTAGGAACGAAAGTTTTAGACTTGTCGATGTTAACGTGGTTAAAGAGGTTGTCGTTCATGAAGTAACGATAGCTCTGATCGTTAGAACCGTCTAAGCCAACGTACTCGTCAAGGTTAACAGATGTAACTTCTGAAAAGTCAATTTTGCCTGCCTTGTTGTCTTCGATAAGTCTTTTGTATGTGCCAACAGGTGAAGAACCTGTTGCAAGACCTAAAACACAGTTTGGCTTGTTGATTATAACTGCTGCGATAATGTCAGCAGCCTTGTTGCTTAATTCTTCGTATGTTTTTACTGTAATAAATCTCATTTGAAACATTCCTTTCAATGTGTATAGCTTAATTATAATAAGTATAATGTGCTTTGTAAAGAAAAAGTTGTCATTTACTCAGCACAGTGACCATTATCTTTAACTACTTTTGCAATCATATCAGCGTATTCTTCGCACAGATCCTGAGTAGTAGCCTCAATCATAATGCGGATAACAGGTTCTGTACCGCTTTGTCTTAGAAGTGCTCTGCCGTTACCATTTATGAGCTTCTCAACATCGTTGAGCTTTTTAAGAACATCTTTATCATCCATAACAGCATTCTTGTCTTTGACCCTGACATTTACTACGTGCTGAGGATAAACCATAAGACCTTCTAAAAGGGCAGATAGCGAGAGTTTTCTGTCGCACATTTCTTCGGTAATCATAATAGCTGTCAGAATACCGTCACCAGTGGTAGCGTATTTTTTCAAAATTATGTGACCTGATTGTTCACCGCCGATAGAGTAATTGTTCGCCTGCATCTCTTCGTAAACGAATCTGTCGCCGACTTTAGTCTGCTTGCAATCGATTCCTTTCTTTTTAAGAGAAGCAAAGAACCCGCTGTTTGACATAATCGTTGCAACAACAGTGTTGTCGTTGAGCATACCTTTATTCAAAAGGCGATTAGCAAGTACATACATCATTCCGTCGCCATCAACTATGTTGCCGTTTTCATCAACAGCAATACATCTGTCACAATCACCATCAAAGGCAAAGCCTACATCAAGGTGGTGCTCCTTTACAAGGTCACACAGCTTTTCGACGTGGGTTGAGCCACAGCCGTTGTTGACGTTGAGTCCGTCTGGTTGAGCGCCTATGATAACAGTCTGAGCACCGAGTGCATCAAAAACAGCTTTTGCAATCATCCACGATGCACCATTTGCACAGTCAAGTCCGATTCTGAGATTTTTGTATGAATTAGAGGCTACTGAAATAAGGTAGCCTACGTAACGGTTTCTGCCAGATACGTGGTCGATGATTCTACCTATACGATCTCTGTGAGCAAGTGGCAGGTCTTTGTCCTGTACACCGAGTACCGAGAGATTTCCGTCGATATAAGCTTCAATCAGAGCGGTTGTCTGATCGTCGAGCTTTTCGCCGTATTTATTGATAACCTTAATACCATTGTCGTAAAAAGGATTGTGGGACGCAGTAATCATAATACCACAGTCAAATTCATCCTGTCTTGTGACATATGAAATCGATGGGGTAGTAGTAACATGGAGCATATACGCATCAGCACCACTTGCTGTGATACCTGCTACGATAGAATACTCGAGCATATAGCTAGACCGTCTTGTGTCCTTGCCGATAACGATGCGAGGTTTGTATCCGGGTTTTGTGCATCCTGAGAGAGGAGAGCTGTAATACCAACCCAGAAAACGGCCTACCTTGTATGCCTGCATAGAAGTCAGGTTAACGTTAGCCTCACCACGGAAACCGTCAGTACCAAAGTAATTGTTTTTAATCGGCGCACCTTTTGGAGCACGGTTGATAACAACGCTGTCTAACAGGAGTTCATCCGTCGAGATATTAAAAAGCTCACAAAGTTGCACAACGTTATCAATCTGTGGCTGGGTCTGGTCCATTTCCCATTTTGAAACAGCCTGACGTGATACCTGCAACTTATCAGCAAGAGCTTCCTGAGACATACCCGATGCATTTCTTAATACAGTAATTTTCTCGCCTATTGTCATAATAGCCTCCAAAAATCATATTACATCTATAAAGTATATTCTTCTTACTTAGTTATAGTACACCAATAGCCGAAGTTTTACAAGCAACAAAACATTGATATTTTCGCAACTTTAGTTTACAAAGATGTTAAATTTACACGAAAATTATTTAAAAAACACCTAAAAGCACGGATTGTTGTAAATCAACGGTTGACAAAATGACTGAATACTGCATTTGTGAATAAAAAATCCCTGTCTGTTTTGCAGACAGGGATAGTGTTTACATAAGCTTTAAGTAGAGTTCTTTGATTTATTCAACGCTTGTATCTCTTGGGTTACCAGGACGGCAAGCATCATCAAAAGCAGACTGTGATAAGAAGTCAATATCTTCTGCCTTTACGATTTCCTTGAGGGTTGCCGGGATGCCTACATCAGCTGAGAGCTGTTTAACAGCATCGATAGCAGCTCTTCTTGCATCCTCGATTGTCATAGCATCAGTACCTTCTACACCCATAGCTTTAGCGATATCTCTGTATTTATCGCCTGTAGCTTCGGCGTTATACTCCATAACTGTCGGTAGAATGATAGCGTTAGCAACACCATGAGGTGTATCATAAACAGCACCAAGTGGGTGAGCCATTGAGTGAACGATACCAAGACCAACGTTACTAAAGCCCATACCTGCGATATACTGACCGAGTGCCATACCTTCTCTGCCTTTGTCTTCATTATTAACAGCTCCACGTAATGACTTAGCTATAATCTCAATAGCCTTTAAGTGGAACATATCGCTCATTTCCCAAGCACCTTTGGTGATGTAACCCTCAATAGCGTGGGTGAGAGCATCCATACCTGTAGCGGCAGTTAAACCCTTTGGCATAGTAGCCATCATATCAGGGTCAACAACAGCAACGACAGGAATGTCGTGAACGTCAACACAAACCATCTTGCGGTTATTCTCGGCGTCTGTGATAACGTAGTTGATAGTAACCTCAGCTGCTGTACCTGCTGTAGTTGGAACTGCGATGATAGGAGTGCACTTGTTCTTTGTAGGAGCAACACCCTCAAGACTCTTTACATCGGCAAACTCAGGGTTTTCGATAATGATACCGATAGCTTTAGCTGTGTCCATAGAAGAACCGCCGCCGATAGCAACGATACAATCAGCCTGTGACTGTTTGAAAGCCTCAACGCCTGCCTGAACATTTTCGATAGTAGGGTTTGGTTTGATGTCAGAGAAAACATCGTACTTGATATCGGCATTATTCAGGATATCAGTAACCTTGTTTGAAATACCGAGTTTGATTAAATCAGGGTCACAGCAAACCAGAGCTTTATTGAAGCCGCGAGCGATGATTTCGCTTGCGATTTCGTTTATAGCACCTTTGCCGTGGTAGGAAGTTTCGTTAAGTACAAATCTGTTAGCCATATTTATATCTCCTTATATGTAATTTAAGATTGTTATCTTATTAACATTGTACACAAATCAAATGTATAATGTCAATAGCTTTGTATAAAAAGTACATAACAAAAGCACTGCTAAGTATTATTCAGCAGTGCTAAGCTTTGTAAAATTAGTCGCTCTTATCAATAGCGTCCATTATTTTGTTGTCCAGCTCACACGGATAATCTACATCAGAAGTCTTTACAATATTAGCTACTTGCTTATCAGTAAGTGGAGTGGATACGCTAAGTGATTCACCACCATTTGTCTTCAGGACAAAAGCTTGCTTTTTTCGTATTACCATAAAAGTAACACAGGATAAAAGCAGAAGTGTGAGCAATATTGTTGATAGGTAGTGAGGCTTTGTTTGAACAGGTACTGTTTCTGTGACAGGTGCGGTTATGAGTAAATCCTCTATCGGTTCATCGCAGTAGCTTACAGTGAAAATATCTCCGTATTCTGATGTGAGGTCTAAAAGCATCTGTTCTGTTTTTTCGTTACCATTGTATTCTTTGAGAATACCTAAGGAAATTCTGCTGTTATATTCATCCAGTGCGGTTGAAATCAATCCGTGTTCCTCGTTTGTTTTAAACAGTTTCAATAACTCGTCCTGAACATCTGCTAAATAGTTTCTGCTATACTCTCCGTAAGTAAAGGTGACGCTTGAATCGTCTTCTATAAGTCCGAGGATTTCCTCTTTGCCATGGTTTCCGTCTTCTGTATCAAGTACGGAGATAGTAGTACTAGAATGACTGCCATCGTTTAGCCATACACCGCACACGTAATCAGGGTAGGAGTCAGACCTTGCCCACATCTGGATTAAATCATATGCTGTGTCAAATGTAACCTCTGCATAGCAAGAAAGTGTGAAAACAGATAGCAGTATAGTTGTTATTATTAATGCGAGTATCTTTTTCATAGTACACCTCCTGAAAGTATTACTTTGAGTTTATTTAAAGCCTTCTTATATCTTCTGTATGTCGATGGGAGTGAGAGCTGTGTTATACTTGCGATTTGCTTAAAGCTTAATCCTGCGTTTAGGTGAAGTGTCACAATTTCACGCTCGGTAGTGTCAAGTGTCTGAAAAGCTTGTTCGATATCCAGTCGGTTCAGTACCTCGTTTTCAACGTTATGTGCAGAAAGAGTGATTTCTTCGTTGTGTAAAACTTTGTTTTTTCTGAGATAGTCTATAGCTGAATTTCTGGATACGGTAAAGATCCACGCCCTTAGCTTTTTTACAGAAAGGTCAGGTGGTGACACAAAAAGCTTTACAAATACATCCTGAGTTATATCTTCAGCAACTTCTTTAGAGTTAACGATTCTGAAAATTACAGTGAACACAGGGACTTTGAGATCGTTATATACAATAGAAAATGCGTTTTTATCTTTGTTACCGATTCTATTAAATAAATTTCTTAGCATTTTGTCATCCATAAAAATCCTCCTTTCACTATATATGACGTATAAGCAGGCTTCGTTTTTCGCTTTTGTTATATTTTTATATATTTATTTTATCATAGTTAGTGAAAATAAAAAAGACACCTGTAAAAAACAGATGTCTTAAATAAGATTTAATTTATCCTCACATATCCTGTGTCTTCAATAATTTTTTGCCCCTCATCTGAGAGTATCCAGTCAATGAGTACAGGTATGTTTTCGTTTTCATTATCAGCTCGGTATATTGCAAAAAACTGAGCAATAACAGGGTAGGTGTCGTTTTCGATGTTCTCCTTACTTGGATAAACGCCGTTTAGTGAAAGCATTTTTACGTCTTCGTTTCCTACTACACTATCCATATAATAACGGAACGAAAAGCCGATTGAAGCTCCTGTTACAGCAAACGGAGATTTTATACCATACTCGGTATCACCCATAAAGGCATTCATAGCCGATTGACTTCCACTACCCTCAAGTCGTGTCACAGGGTTAATGGTACGGTCAGCACCGCCGACCTCTTTCCAGTTTTTGTATTCACATGAGTAAATTTTACGAATCTGTTCAGCAGTCAGATTATCAACAGGATTGTTCTTGTTGACAAAGAACACAAATGCCTCTTTTCCGATAGGCACATATTTAAGTTCTATACCATTATCCTTTGCATACTGAACTTGTTCGCTGGACGGTGATGCACAAAAGAGGATATCAGTTGTACCATCGACTATAGCTTGGTATCCTCGAACAGTGTTTTTGTATTGCATTTTACTGTTTTTAGCAAAATTTTCGCCGTAAAAGTTATCGTCTGAGAACTTTCCGCCCTCAAAGGTCACGCTACCCTTCGGATAAACGTTGTCTACAAAAGCTGCGTAAACAGGTAGAAGTGCTGCCGCTCCATCTAGTACAGGAAGATTGTCGCTAAGTTTTAGTGACGAATCAATTCTTACTAAATCTGAATCAGGGTTATGTGGCAGATATTTTTCTACATCGACCATCTTAGCTTGTGATGTGTCGCTGAAATTGTTGGCAAGGCGATTTGTAACAAGCATATAAATGCTCAGATTAATCATAGCAAAAATGACAACCACCATAGTGATAGCAATAAGCTGTTTTAACAATATGTTTTTGCCTTTCATATCACCACAGCTCCTTTGCGATGAAGTAGATGATCGAGCAGTGTTGATATGCATTTACGTCGTAAATAAAGTGAGCAATAGTAAAAACAGCACACAGTGCCAGCACTGTAAAGAAAATAATATTAAAGGTTTTCGGTTTCATAACTCACCTTACATATACGCAACTGCAGACAGCAGTAAAAGATAAAAGCCAACCGCAACAGTAACTATGATACCCACAACAACTGATGTAGCGATCAGAAAATTTTTGCGGATGTTCATTTCGGTTTCGCTGTATGTACCAGGTACCTTTTTGTTTTTACTTTTTGCAGTACAATACATAACAATGCTCACAATGAAAGAAAGAGAAATTGCAACGATTACCAGATAAATTAAAATATACGCAATTATATTTGATAACATAATAAACCTCCTGTTTTACTCTTATTCCAGTCCACGGAAAACATCGGCAACATCGCTTACTGTAACGTAGGCTTTAGGGTCGATGTGTTTTATTTCGTATTTATCTTCGATGGATTTGTACTCTTCAGCGTCAATATTGCCACGCAGAGCACCGTAAAGTATGTAACACATGATACTTCGCCTGCTTTTGTATAAAGTGATGATTAGAGTAGTAAGATATAATTTGAAACTAAAAGTCGAACCCTTGTTTAGAATACGGAATAATTTCGGCGTCAAGATTATTCACCATAAAATGATTCAGTCTATAAATAATATCTCCACAACTCGAAAGAGATAGTTGCTTTAATCTTAAGATGCAGTAGTTCTCAAATTCTTGAATATCATAGCTATACTTAGCATCGGTTGCATATCCGCAAAGAGTTATGATGTTTTCGTCTTTATTTAAGACACATCCAAAAGAGTCACTTTTTCTTTGAGATGAAAGGGTGGATATAATTTCTTCCTTAGATTTTTTGATTTTGAAAACAAAATTTCTCATAAAAGGATCGTAATTAATAACACCTTTGCTGACCTTTTGGTGATCTCTGTAGGCGGATATTCTTCCATAAAGAACAATAGGTAGCAGAATAAGAAAAAAGATTATGAATAGAACAACAGGGTTCATATAGACACCACCTTGTTAACATAGTTTAAATATACAGTAAACAGATATCGGTGTCAATTATCGTTATAGATTAAAAAACAAAAAAAATCCACCGGCTAAGCCGGTGGTATTTCAGATGCGCCTGAAAGGCTCTGTGGTTAGCAGCGCCTCAAGGCGCATTTTTTCGGTCTGACACTTGCGATTGTTACTTACTACCCGTAAACGGGTCTTCCCAACCTCTTAA
>JAFUKO010000109.1 GCA_017473555.1 Ruminococcus sp.
CTAAAAATAACCCCGTGTATTTATAGTACACGGGGCATTTTTATGCTTCAATTATGGTTATGTTATTAAACTCTATGTCAAACTGAGATAATACAGCGTCCTTTATTATAAGCGGTGAATCATCAACAAGCTCTTCTTTTAATACTGCAACAGAACACGAATCATCTGTTATCATACATAAGCACTGTGAAAAGCCTTTGCCTTTCAATATGTTCTCTATATTTGTTTCGATTACTATATTATCTTCAAGCTTGTTCAGTTGTTCTACAGCAAGAGTTTTTGCGTCATCTGATGAATCAGCAAGTTTAAGCGTTTCCTGTGCTGTATCTATTGCACTATCTCTTGCTTGTTCACGCTCAACCTGAGCTTTTGCAAAATACTCATCTGACTTTGAAGTTTGCTTTGATACCTTGCTAACCTCATCATCGGTAGAAGTTGCATCAGCGTTTACATATGTAGCTGCTCCAAGCTCCTTTGATACGTCACTGATTAGGCTTGAGTCATCAGAAAACTGCCAATTGATAAACACCGCACCGCTAAGTGCCAGTATCAGTGCCGCAAGCACTATATGTCTTTTGTGAAATTTCATTTTATAACCTCCGCTTAATTTGATAACTTTGTAACACATACTTTATTTGATGATATATCAAGCGACTTCGTAACAGCAGACATCACTCTGCTTACTACCAGTGGGTCATCTCCCCCGTCGCATACAATAACTACTCCTCGAACAACCGGAGTTATGCTTTTAGTTTTGGTATCGGAATTGTTTAGATACACGTTTTCACCGCTGTTATCCATAGTCAGAAAAATTTTTGCTTCACCTACGCCTTCAATCTGAGTTACTACAGAAAGCAGGCTTTCTTCCAGAGCTACACAATATTCATCAATGTCAGTTTTTTGAGTAAACGACGATGCATCTATATATGACGATAGGAAAATCAGTGCTATTGCAACCAGTCCGACTATTATTGCTATTTTTGAAAACTTTGGATTGTCCAGAAACTTTTTTATGTCTATTTTAGTCTTCACTTATGATTATCACCGGTTCCTTTGACATATTACTACCTATGATTCTTTTTATTTCTTCTGCTTTATCTTCATAGTCTTTGTTTATATATATGTAAATGCCACTGATGTATATGCTATTATCATCAGTTTTTTTAAGACCTACCCTGATGTTGTCCGCTACTATATCGCTGGACAAAAGCAGATCATTAGCAGCTATCACAAGATTATCTGCAGTTTGTGTTAATACAAGGCTTTCGTAATCTGAGTTACTACCCTGTTTAACATCCATACTATATTCATCAAAATCAAACTCATACGAAGTTGTAGAAAACAATCCGATTAGAGGTACAACCATACTGCAAAGCAAAAACATACCGAGAATAAGATTTAAAGTCTTTTTCATTCTGCCTCCTGGTGCAACGACAGAAATAATTGAGCACGCAATACAGCAGATACAAGCTATCATACTACAGCTTCTTATTGTATTCACTGAGCTCCACCTCCTAGTGTAATAAGCAGAGCGGTTGATATCACGAATACCGACATAATGCATACTGTAATAGCAAATACTGTCGATACAACTGATGATACCGATGACAGCATAGATATCGGTGACGATACTCCAATAATCTCCCCGATAGTTTTACATAAGCTTAGTGAAAACATCCATATTAGACAGCGTAATATTGAGGGTAAAAACACGACCAGAATTGCTAAAATTACGAAAACTCCTGCTCCTGTTCTTAACAGGTTTATACTGCCCTGAATTGTTTTATACGACTCTGACAGAGCCGCACCGACTATCGGAATAAATGACGACATAGTAAATCTGACTGCCCTGGCTGTTACAGAATCGTAAGCTGTTGTTATCATACCTCGTATCGTCATCAATGCTGAAAAAACTGTCATCGTAAAAGCTATCAACCACTTTATAACTTTAGACAACATATTACACAAGCTTTTCAAATTGACTCTGTCGCTGATTGATGATGACACACAGAACCCGAGATAGATATTGAGTAGCGGTGAAATAAATTTTGTAGATAGCTGTGATACCCCCTGACACGCAAGCACCATCAGGGAATAATATGAGGCTCCACTTACTGCGTGTCCTGAAAAAGTCAGAATTGCAACCATTATCGGAATGTACAGTAACATAAAATTAGAGGCATCTGTCACAGTAATTATACAATCATCGATCAAATCTATAACGGGCAAAACCAGGGTTGTAGTTATGCAAAGTGTAGATACAACAGACAGCACCTCTTTCGTAGACGATTGTCGTAACGAGTCGGTGTAGCTGTCAAATAGTGCATTTAATATCAAGACCGCTATCACCACTGCACTGGCTGATAATGGCGTTTTACTGTTCTGGCTGAGTTTATCAACAATGAGGGTCATTACCGAATCAAAAGATACATCGGATAAGCTCATAATATCAGGAGAATCTACTCCGATTGATTTCATATCTTCTTTCACTTCATCTGACAATGAATCCATCAGTTTGTTAACGCTATTTTCTAATTCAGAAATATCCTGAGCATTTGTACTGATAGATGACAAGGCTATTAGGATAGTGAGTACGCTTATGAAAACGCAGATTTTTCTACTCAAGAGTTTCACCTCCTGAGAGTTTTGTTACAACCGAGAGTATTTCCATAAACATCGGCAGTGAAGTAACTAAAACAAGAATCTTGCCTGCTAACGCTATATTACCTGACAGAGCATCTAATCCTGCTTCTTTCACAAAATCACAGGTAAACTCAGTCAGAAAGCATATCCCCATAACTTTCAGCAGAATAATCACATATTCTGTACTTATGTTAGCTTGTGCCAAAATTGTGCTTACTGACTCAATACTGCTTATAACATACTCAATTACACTGAGTAAAATAATTACTGCCGCTCCTATTGAAATAAGGATAGAGAGCTCGTGATTGTGGCGTTTAAGTGTTATAGCAAAAACTGCTGACACTATCGCTACGCCGCAGATTGACAGGATATTCATAAGCACCTCATAAACCAAATGTGTTTTTAATTGTAGAAAACAGGTCACTTATCTGGGTAATTATCATCATCAGTGCAACAATCAAACCTGCAATAGTAGTGAGCAAAGCTTGTTCTTCTCGTCCGCTACGGACTAAAAGCTGATTTAATATAGCAACAATTATACCGATTGCTGCAATTTTAAATATCATATCAACGTCCATTATGTACCTCTTCCTAAATGAGTATAATCGCTACAGCAAGTCCCAGTGAAAGTCCCAGAGTTTTATATACACCCGATTTAGTATCAATACTTTGTTGTGCTTGTGATATCTGAGAATTCAGCAGTGATATATACATCTCAATATTACTAAGTTCTCCACATAAATCAGATGTGCCGAGAGTTCTACCTAAACTACTCAGAATTTCAATATCTGTTGGACAGAGTATCTTTGAGTACATTTTCAGCATATCTTCCCATTGTTCTGAAAACGGCTTATCAACACTGAATTGATAATCAATAAAGCTGTTTTCGAATATCTTATGTAACTCCTTTGAGCTATATCGGATGATAGTTTTTACATTTCTGAGTTCTAATACAAACGATTCTAAGATTTTTTTGCGGGCTGAAAGTTTTGATGAATACGAAAAACCAACTAATGTTGAGCATAAAATAATCAGTAAACATAACAGAAGTTTAAACATCATTATCACCAAGCATTTTTTTAACAGATATAATAGACTTAATCTGACCGGCGTTTTTTCTTGAGTCAAGAAATACAACTGAAGAGAATGCACCTGATTTCAGTAAATTCTTAGCTATAGGACGTCTCATAAGTTCATTTTCGTTATCTGCATGGAGTGTTGCGATAAAACTCACTCCACTATTAAGACCTGATAAAACCGCCTCTATATCCTTACTTGTCGATATCTCGTCACACACTATGATATCCGGTGCCATAGAACGCACAGCGTGAGTTATAGCATCGCTCTTTTTATAGCTATCAAACACATCGCACATACCCATATTATTCTGAAAAACTCCGTTAACATTAGCTGACAACTCGTTTCTTTCATCAATCACGCTGACTTTACAGCTATATGACAGAACACGAGCTGCATCACGGATTATAGTTGTTTTACCGCTACACGGAGCACCGCAAATTAGGACACCTTTTCTACAATCTGCTTTTGATAACAATTCTTCTGAACATCCTATAATTTCACGAGCTATACGTATATTTACAGAAGTGACATCTTTTATGTTAACGATTCTATCCTCATTTATAACAGCAGTACCGCATATACCTGCACGATGGCCACCTTTTATGGTTATGTAACCGTTATTGATTTCATTTTGTCTTGAATATACCGAATAATTACAGATATTCTGAAAGGTTTCGAAAATACTTTTCGATGTCGCTACAACCATTTGCTGGTCGAAAATTGTATCTGTGATACATTTGTTCACTGTGAAATAGTACCTCTTGTTGCCACATTCAACACACAACGGTCTGTTTACTCTCAGCGATATTTCCTGAACATTTTCTGCTATAGATTCAGGAATCGTTGAAATAACTGCATATAGCTCTGAGGACAAAACTGACGATGCTTGTAATAGTCTTTTTCTTTTATTATCCATTTTTATAACCTGCCTTTTTGTTAAGATATATGCAGGCTCGTACAAAAATATAACCCCTGTGCCAAAACAGCACAGGGGTTTAACAGTTTATATTAAATTAAGAATCCAGCATAGCAAGAAACTCTTCTTCAGAAATGACAGTAACTCCTAGAGCGTTTGCTTTTGTGAGCTTACTGCCTGCATCTTCACCAGCTAACACAAAGTCTGTCTTTTTAGAAACTGACGAGCTGGTTTTGCCTCCATTTGCTTCAATAAGCTTAGATGCCTCACTTCGTTTCATAGTAGGTAAAGTACCTGTTAAAACAAAGGTTTTACCTAGGAAGATACCTCCCTCAGACTTTTTCTCAATAGGAGTCATCAAAACGCCTGATTCTTTAAGATTATTTATAAGCTCACGAGTCTGTTCTAAAGAGAAATAATCATACACAGACTGCGCCATAATTTCACCAAAGCCGTCAATAGAAGAAATCTCCTCGACACTTGCATCAAAAATCGCTTCGATACTTAAGAAATGTTCACACAGTAATTTTGCGGCTTTCTGACCGATATGACGGATACCGAGTGCATAAACTAATCGATTGATTTCTGCTGACTTTGATTTTTCAATAGCTGTTATAAGATTGATAGCAGACTTCTCGCCCATTCGCTCAAGGGACGCAACATCAATAGCACGCAGATTGTATATATCAACAAATGATTTAATAAGTCCATTATTCAAAAGCTGTTCAAGTACAGCCGGACCCAAACCGTCAATATCCATAGCATCACGTGATACAAAGTGGATAAGATGACGTAATAACTGTGCAGGGCAATCAGAATTTGTACATCTGACCGCTGCTTCGTCACGCTCTCTTACTACCTTACTTCCACATGACGGACAATTCTGAGGGAAAGTGTATGGGTCAGAAAGACTTCGACACTGTGATACAGAAAGCACCTCAGGAATAATCTCGCCAGCTTTACGGATAACAACAACATCACCGATGTGTATGTTCTTCTCCCTGATAAAATCTTCGTTATGAAGAGTTGCTCGGCTGACTGTAGTTCCCGCTAAAAGAACAGGGCTGAAAATACCGACCGGAGTCAGAGCTCCTGTTCTGCCTACATTTATCTCGATATCAAGAAGTTCAGTTTCTTTTTCTTCAGGTGGATATTTGTACGCTTCTGCCCATTTAGGGAATTTGGCTGTACTACCAAGAACTTCACGATGTGCAAAATCGTTGACTTTGATAACAGCACCATCAATATCACAAGGCAGCTCGCCACGTGTTTTATCTATCTCATCAATTACAGTCAAAACCTCTTCTACTGTGTCACACACACGATGTGAAGTTACAGGAAATCCAAGGGATTTGAGATATTCAAGAGATTGTGCGTGGTTTGTAATGGTAACGCCCTCAATCTGCTGAATATTAAACACAAATATATCGAGGTTACGTTTTGCTGTGATTTTAGCATCCTTTTGTCTGAGAGAGCCAGCCGCTGCATTACGAGGATTTTTAAATGGTTTTTCACCGTTATTCTCCTGCTCTGCCACTATTTCAAGGAACGAAGAAAGCGACATATACACTTCACCTCTGACTTCCAGAAACTCAGGAGCATTGTCAATTCTTTTAGGTAAGCTTTTGATAGTCATAAGGTTTTCTGTTACGTCCTCACCTACTGCTCCGTCACCTCTGGTTGAACCTCGTACAAATACGCCGTTTCTGTATTCACAGGAAACTGAAAGTCCGTCAATTTTTGGCTCTACAACATACTGAGTGTCTGATACCACCGCTTTGACCTTACGGTCAAAATCACGCACTTCATCACCGGAAAACGAATCATGTAGGCTTTCCATAACAACCTCGTGCACAACAGGAGAAAATTTCTCTCCCTTTGAACCACCAACACGCTGTGTCGGTGATTGTGGTGTAATAAGCTGTGGAAACTCAGCCTCGATATTTTCAAGCTCTCTGAGCATCATATCATACTCGTAGTCAGAGATTTCAGGATTGTCCTGATTGTAATATCTGTCATTGTGGTAATTGAGCTGGGCGGTTAATTCTTCTGCCCTGCTTTTAGCAATATCAAAATCCATATTATCACCAAATAATTATTTACGAACGGATGAAGTTCCCTTCTCTTTTAAGTATGTGCTCTCAAGGTCAGCAAGATGCAACTTAACTGCAAGCGGATATCTCTCGTATGCCTGAGCAATTGCAAATCCGCCGCCTTCGTCAAAACCACCCATATGCCAACGAATAGCCATAGCTTCCTCAATTTTTAATCTCATAAAGCGTTCAATAAGAAAAACGGATTTTTCTCCGTGACCATAAGGAAAGCTGTCTTCAATAGCGTAAAAAGGCACTTTCTCCCACTGGCCTGTTTCTTCGTTCTTCACATTACGTGTAGAAACTTTATAAAACTGAGCTTTACATAAATCATGGAGTAAAGCAGCAATCGCAAAGCTCTCTATATTATCACTTGTTTCATCAAAGTGCTTTTCCATAAGAGTGTTAAACACGCTGACAGAGTGCATAACAAGACCTGACTCACACGCACAGTGAAACTTTGTGCTGGCAGGAGCTGTAAAAAAGTCAGTTTTGCTGATCCATTCAAGAAGCTCTTTTGCACCGTGGCGATGAATGTGTTCGTTAAATATTGAAATAAATTCTTCTTTAGCTGTCATAATAAACCTCACATTAAATCTTCGTTATATACGGCTCTCATACCACCGATAAACTTTGCTCTGGTGCGAGCTGACGAAACATACGCTTTACCGATGTATCTGTTATTTAACCTTAAAGGAACAGCGGTCTCTTTTAAATGCATACCTATAAGCGTACCGCCAATATCAACTCCGGCATCAGCTCTTATATGTTCAACAAGTACAGGCTCATCCATAAGTGAGTATGCTATTGTAGCACTGCTACCACCTGCTTTAGGCTGAGGAACTGCGTTAACAACATCAAGATTAAGCTTATCTGCCAGTTCTCGTTCAATTACCAATGCTCTGTTTAAATGCTCACAACACTGCACTGCGATATATATACCCTTGTCCTTTAACATATCATAAAAACCCTCATACAACGCCTTAGCTGTATCCATACTTGAATGAGTACCAATTGTGTCCCCAGTGATTTCAGATGTAGAGCATCCGATAACAAGTATACTACCATTTCTCAGCTTTGCAGTTTCTATAAGCTCAGCAAACACCGTATTTGCATCATTCTTTATCTTATCAAACATAGTCTCACCTTATATACAAATGGGCACCCTAACGGATGCCCAAATATAATCATAATTATTCAGCGTCAGCAGCTACTTCTTCAGCCTCTTCTGCAACTTCCTCTTCAACAACAGGCATTGCATCAGGGAGAAGCTCTCTGATAGAAAGGCTTACACGCTTCTTCTCAAAGTCGATAGCTGTAATCTTAGCCTCAACAACTTCGCCAACCTTAAGCTCATCCTGTGGCTTCTCGATTCTCTTGTTAGAGATCTGAGAAATGTGGATAAGACCATCGATACCAGGAATGATGTTAGCAAAAGCGCCGAATGTTGTCATACCAACGATTGTAGCGTTAACAACTGTACCTACTGGATACTCGTTCTCGAGGATAACCCATGGGTTGTCTTCTGTCTTCTTGTAGCCGAGAGAGATTTTCTTTGTCTCTGCGTTGATGTCCTTGATGTAAACTTCAACTGTATCGCCTACATTAACAACCTCGCTTGGGTGCTTGATTCTAAGCCATGAAAGCTCAGAAATGTGGATCATACCTGATACACCGCCAAGATCTACGAATGCACCGTAGTTTGTGAGTGTTCTAACTGTACCTGTGTATGTTTTACCAACCTCAGCTGTCTCCCAGAAAGCAGCACGCTTCTCAGCGAACTCATCCTTAAGAACTGACTTGATAGAACCGATAACTTTTCTTCTTCTGCCACGCTGTGAAACCTCGATAAGTCTGAAAGAAACTTCCTGACCCTTTAAAGCTTCGAGGTTGTCCTCACGGTTAAGTGTAGCCTGTGAAGCAGGGATAAATACTCTTGTGTCGTTAGCAACAACGATAACGCCGCCGTTGATAATCTCAGTAACAACGCCTGTGAGGATTTCTTTAGCCTCATAAGCCTTCTCGAGGATTTCCCAACCCTTTTTAGCGTCAACTCTACGCTTAGAAAGCATAATTGTGCCTTCCTGGTCGTTAGTCTTCATGATGAGAAGCTCAAGCTCGTCACCGATCTTAACTACGTCCTCAGGACTGTTTACAGGAACAGCTGAGAGCTCATCAAGTGGAATAAAGCCAGCCTGTTTTCTGCCTACATCAACGAAAACCTCGTTTGGTGCAATACCAACTACAGTACCCATAACCCTTTCATTTGTATTTAAACTTTTGAGAGATTCTTCTAACATCTCCTCAAAATTCTCGAATTCGTTTGTTTCGCTGGATTTGATTACATCGTTCATTGTATCCAGTACCTCCTTTATTATCCTTGCCGGCGTAGAAGCACCAGCAGTTACGCCAATTGAAGTAGCCTTGGAAATAACATCCAAATCAAGGTCAGCGGAAGTTTCGACCAAAAAGGTGTTCTCACAGTTACGCTTGCAAATTGAAAAAAGCTTGCAAGTATTACTACTGTGTTTGTCACCAATAACGATCATACAATCCGATGACTCAGACAAAGACGCTGCCTCAGCTTGTCTTTCCGACGTAGCATTACATATTGTATCAAAAATTTCTGCGTTTGTATATACTTTTTTGATATTTTTTAAACATTTTTCAAAGAGAGTTACATCAAATGTTGTCTGTGCTACTACACAAACATCGTTAATATTCTTTTCGAGCATTATATCGAGGGAATCAGATAATTCGCTCTCATCTTTGAACGTATAACACTCGCCTTTGCAGTGACCCATTATACCCATAACCTCAGGGTGATTCTTATCGCCTGCGATTAAAACAACCTTATTATCATCGCCAGCTTTTGCAACAATACGGTGTATTTTTGATACAAACGGACAAGTGGCATCAACTACGTCACAAGACATCTGTGACAAAGTATCTTTAACAGATTTCGGTACACCATGTGACCTTATAACAACAGTGTCAAAATTCTCTGCTTCACTAAGGTCATCAATTGAGAATACGCCCTTTTCCTTAAGCTCCTGCACCATCTCTTTATTATGGATAATCGGACCTAAAGTACAGACCTTTGACTCACCTTCAGCAAGTGAGTTGACAATTTCGACAGCTCGGTTAACTCCAAAACAGAATCCCGCTGTTTTTGCGACAATTATCCCCATAGCTCTAAATCCTGTTCTCTGAACTCTTTCAGCTTATCCATAATTCTTCGGCTGGCTTCACGGTACTCTCGTGCACCGCCATTTTCAAAACCAAGCTCCTCAAGTGTCATCGGCTCACCGAAATGGCAAACACGTCTACCTTTTATCTTAGTCTGGCACACAGGAATTACAGGTGTTTTTGTATCATAAGCAATTAAAGTCGCGCCGCTCTTTGGTTTTAAAAACTCACCTGTTTTTGAGCGTGTACCCTCAATAAAAATACCCATAAGTTCGCCATCTGATAAAAGCTCTTCAAAATGTCTGACGGCACCTTTATCGCTGTTTCCTCTGTCAACAGGAAATGCTCCGATTGAAATAAAAAACCAACGTAAAACAGGATTTTTAAACAGCTCTGCTTTTGCCATAAAATGAATATTTCTGTGTTTCTGACCTACCGCCATAATGATAGGGTCAACACTAGAAATATGGTTTCCTGCAAAAATATACGCACCCTCTTTAGGCACATTGTGCGGGTTTATGTATTTTGTACGATATATCAGCTGAAAAAACGGCTTAACAATACACTTAATTGCCGTAAACATTTTTGGCTTATAGCCCATCTTACATTCGCTCCTTCATAATGGAAATAAGTTTTTCAACTGACTGCTGTAAATCAAGACCTGATGTATCAACAATCACTGAATCTTCTGCCGGCTTGAGCGGTGCGGTTTCTCTATGAGAATCGTTATAATCACGGGTAATAACATCGGAGAGCACATCCTCGTAATTTACGTCCATACCCTTTTCAATAAGCTCGTCATATCTACGCTTAGCACGCACCTCGGGTGATGCTGTAAGGAAAATCTTGACCTTAGCGTCTGGGAGCACTACAGTACCGATATCTCTGCCATCCATAATAATGTTATTAGTTTTAGCCATATTACGCTGTAAATCAAGCAGAAATGCTCTTACTTCAGGGATAGCGGAAACATCTGATGCATACATCGAAATCTCAGGTGTACGGATAAGAGAGCTGACATCTTCGCCGTTTAATAAAACAATCTGTTCTTTGTTATCATTGAACGCAAGCTCAACCTTGATTGTCTTTAACATCTCGAGGATTTTATCGACATCCTTAGAGCCGATGTCACTCTGTTTAGCACAAAGACCGATTGCACGATAGAGTGCTCCTGTGTCTACATAAATAAAAGAAAGCTCTTTAGCAGCCATTTTTGCGATAGTTGATTTTCCTGCACCTGCAGGTCCGTCGATAGCAATAGCAATATTCATAATACCCATCCTTTGTAAAAAATAATCAAGACTGTGACGCGTTTATTCCAGCCAGATAGCCTGTTGAAAACGCAATTTGTAAATTAAATCCACCCGTATAAGCATCAACGTCGATGACTTCGCCTGCATAATACAGATTAGGAGTGATTTTCGAACGCATAGTTTTAGGGTCAATCTCATTGACACATACACCACCGCAAGTGATGATAGCTTCATCAATAGGTCTGAAACCTTTTATAGTAACTGTAAGATTCTTTAGCGTATCAACAATAGCGTCACGCTGTTTAACTGTGATACTATTACACTTTGTATGTGGGTCGATACCGCATAAATTCAACAGCACAGGTATCAGACTCTTTGGCATAAGCTCAACCAAAGCGTTCACTATATCTTTATTTATAAACTTAGAAAAGTCTTTTAATAGTCTTTTGTCAAGGGTTTCTCTGTCGAGAGCAGGTTTCAAGTCGATGTGAACCGAATAACGCAGCGGTGACATATCTCGCATATGAGCACTGGCTGACAGAATAGTAGGACCTGATAAACCGAAATGTGTGAAAAGCATCTCACCAAAATCGGAATATATCTCCTTTTTTGTGATTTCATCAACAACATTTACAGCGACATTTTTAAGAGCCAGGCCTTGCAATTCTTTACAGAAATCGTCATCGCTTACTAATGGTACAAGTGATGGTGTCGGTTTATTTACAGTATGTCCCGCACTTTTTGCAAAAATATAACCGTCACCTGTTGAGCCGGTTTTTGGATAACTCTTACCACCTGTTGCGATTATAACGCTGTCGCTGTAGTAAGTGTTACTTTCTGTTTTAACGCCTTTGAGGTCACCGTCTTTTATAACAAGTGCTTTTACATTTTCGTTAATAATCTTAGCACCACTATTAAGCACAAAACTTCTCATAGCATCGCAGACATCCATCGCTTTATCAGAAACAGGAAACACACGATTTCCACGCTCTACTTTAGTAGCTACTCCTAGATCCTCAAAGAAAGCCACTGTATCATAAGTAGAAAAAGCGTTGATTGCACTATACATAAAACGCGGATTTGTAGGAATATTTGAGATGAACTCATCATTATCACAGAAGTTTGTGATATTACATCTTCCCTTGCCTGTGATTAAGAGTTTTCGACCTGTTTTTTCATTTTTTTCAAACAGCAGAACGTCCGCTCCATTCTGGGCAGCGACTCCTGCAGCCATCATACCGGCAGGACCTCCACCGATAACAATAACTTTATTTTTCATCTGTCTTTTCCTCTGGCAAATGTGACGCATAGATGTTCTGTTCAAGCCACACCTGCTCAAGTTTTGAAAATGTTTCTTTTACTTCATCTTTACGCTTGATTACCATAGCAACAATCAAAGCATTGATAAGACTCAGTGGTGCGACAAGCGAATCTACTATTGAAGCGATATCAGAACGTGCAATCAATATAGAATCTGCTGATGACACCAGCGGTGACACCATACTGTCCGTAATTGCGACAACGTGTGTCCCACGCTCACGGGCAAAATTCATAGCATCAACAGCCATTGTGCTATATCTTGGGAAGCTGATTCCAATCATCACATCTTTATCGGTAATTCTGAACAGTTTCTCAAAATTTGTGGTCTTGCTGGTAGTATTGAGCATAATAACATTACCGAACATCAAATCAAGATAGTAACCGAAAAAGCTAGCGATATATGACGCAGATTTTACGCCGAAGATGTAAATATGCTCAGCGTTGATTATAGCATCCACAGCACGGTTGAAGTCCTCTTTAGAGATTTCCTCAATAGTGCGCTTGATTTTTTCGATATCCTGATTGAGCACGCTATCGAGTACATCTCTGTCCCCGATTCTGCCAGTTGTAACTTCGATACGCTGGATAGATGTCAGCTTATCTCTAATCATCTCCTGCATAGCCTTTTGCAGACCAGGATAACCGCTGTAGCCGATTTCTGTAGCAAAACGCACAACTGTACTCTCGGACACTCCGACTATCTCACCGAGCTTGCTGGCAGTCATAAAGGCTGCTTCGTCATAATGCTCTTCTATAAAATTAGCGATACGACGCTGACCCTTAGAAAAAGTGCCGCGTGACATATCAATTCTTACTAAAAGATTAGAAACCATAATTCTACCTCATACAAATAATGGTTTCATTTTATCACAGTGACTTGCATATTTCAATAAAATATGCAAGTTTCTTTAATTATTTTCAACTAAACTGAAATTTATACTTTCAAATATTGCAAAAAGGTATGCTCAAAGCATACCTTCAAGACTTTTTATCATATTTTTTGAAAACAGCAAAAGCTCCTCTTTTGAGTTAGGTAAAGAGCCATCGATTACTTTATCAAGACATTTGTTGAGCACCTGACCGATAATCGCACCCTTTGAAACACCAAGGTGGATGATATCTCTGCCGTTAATACACAAGGTATCTAAAGAATAACACTCACCGCTTTGTATGACTCGTTCAAACTCTACAACAACAGCATCGAGAGTAGAAAGCTTTTCTTCTCGTTTATAAAAAGACTGTGCAAGAATATCAGCACGCTGGATTGATAATAGCATCCGCATATTATCCTCACCTAATTTACAAAGGTATTTTTTAACAACCTTTGACTGAGGTGTAAGACGTGTATCGTGGTACTCAATTAGTAATCGTACTGTATTTATAAAAGATGTCGGATATTTCAATCTCTTTAAAATAGTAGACGCCATTTCAGCAGATAATTTAGGATGATTATGAAAATGACAATGACCTTCTGCGTCAGTTGATACTGTCATCGGTTTACCTAAATCGTGCAGAAGCATAGCTGTACGCATAATCTCGTTCTTGGGAGTATTTTTTACCGCAGAAACTGTGTGTTTCCATAAATCTTTATTATGGTGCAGGGATTTCTGGTCAAAATTGAACATAACAGAAACCTCAGGAATTATGGTAGCAATAACGTCTTTATATCTACGCAAGATGAAGTCACAGTGATCACCGACAAGTAGCTTTGAAAGCTCGGTTACGATGCGTTCTGATGCAACTAAATTGAGTTTTTCTTTATTTTTAAGGATTGACTCAGAGGTTCTTTTCTCAATAGAAAAGCCATAAGTAGAAGCAAAACGAAGTGCTCGCATAATACGAAGTGCATCTTCTGTAAATCTTAAATCAGGCTCACCGACGCATCTGATAACTCCGTATTCAAGGTCAGCAATACCGCCATATTCATCAACAACACCAATTCTGTCGTTATAAGCCAAAGCGTTAATTGTAAAATCCCTACGTGATAAATCATCGCTAATATCACTTGAAAAGCAAACACTCTCAGGATGGCGAGCATCGTTATACTCTCCGTCAGTTCTATATGTGGTCACTTCGTAGTTTTCACCATTTACAACGACACAGATTGTGCCAAAGCGTTTGCCGATATCAATAGTAGTGTAATCAGAAAAACAAGAGATAATCTCGTCAGGTGTAGCATTGGTAGTAAAATCCCAGTCATGAACCTCGTGTCCGATTATACTATCACGAACACAACCGCCAACAGCAAAACATTCAAAGCCGTTTTCTTCCAGCTTATTTATGATAAAAGACGCATTATCTGGTAAATTTATTCTCATAATCACACCACCTTTGAATTTCATTTTAATAACATTATAGCATAATGTATCCAATTTTCAATTAGCTTCGGGCTTTTTTGAACAATACATAGAAATATATTTTTATTAGAATTTCATTACCAAACTAAACGCTTAATTTATGCTCACAATAATAGTGGCAACAGAAAAGGAGAGTGATCAATTGCATGTAGCAAATATAAAACGAATTGTTGCCATAACACTTGTATTACTTTTATCAATAGGTATCACGCAAATAAAAGCCGAGGAAACCAGTAAGCAAGTAATACTGGGCGGTACACCTTTTGGACTCAAAATTTTTACAAATGGTGTTATAGTGATAGAAACTGATGATAACAACTCACCTGCTGAAAAATCAGGAATAAAAGTAAATGATATCATCACAAAAGCTAATAATACTGTAATCACTTCAAACGAAGAGTTAAAGAGTATTATAGAAAACTCTGACGGTAAAGAAATCAAGCTTACTGTATTAAGAGATGGACAAGAAACTGTCAAAACTATTATTCCTCAAAAAGACAGTAATAATAACTATGTAGTCGGTATGTGGATAAGAGATTCAACAGCAGGCATAGGTACTGTGACTTATTTTGATCCGAGCAACAGTACTTTCGGAGCATTGGGGCATGGCATATGCGATAAAGACACAAATATGCTGATGCCGTTGCGTGACGGAGAAATCACCAGCGCTACTATCAGTAATTGCACAAAAGGTACTGATGGCGTCATCGGTGGTTTAAACGGCTATTTTAATCCCGACAAAATCGGTGATATTACAGTTAATAACGGTTACGGTATTTATGGTAACTACCAATATACCGATTGTACAAGATCTGTTTACGTCGCAAATGATGAAGAAATAAAAACAGGCAAAGCTTCAATACTATCTACAATTGAGGGTACTATTCCAAAAGAGTACAGTTTAGAAATAATAAGAGTCAATTTAAACCAAAACAATGGACAGAATATGATAATTAAAGTAACTGATGAAGAGCTAATAAGCAAAACTGGTGGCATAGTTCAAGGAATGTCAGGCTCCCCTATCCTTCAAAACGGAAAGCTCGTAGGTGCTGTAACCCATGTATTTATAAATTCGCCGCAAAAAGGATACGGAATCTCAATTTCCAATATGCTTAAGTATTCATCGTTATAAACTTTGCCAAATATTTCATTGATAAAAGTGTTATAACTGCACTTTTTGAAAAAATTTTTTATACCCTATTGCTATTTTTACCAATTTATGGTATTATGTGTTCACAATCATAAATTGGGAGATGTAAAAATGACCGAGAAAATTAAACTTCTGATGACTCAAGACAGCAATGAACGTACAACAGACACACAAAATGCATTCTTAAACCACGGTATCGTAACACACTTTTGTTCAAAAGACGGCGAAGAGCTAATCTCTAAAATATGTAACACCCTTCCCGATGTTGTTATGATGGACCTGTTTATGACGAGGGTCGACGCGATTGGCGTTATGAGGACCATCAAACAAAAGGAACTTTCCAAGTCCCCTATGTTTATTGTATACTCAACCTTTGATTCTCCAGTTTTAGCCAGAGAAGTTATGAGCAGTGGAGCAACCTACTTTGTGTTAAAGCCTTTTAACTATAATGATTTGGCTTTAAACATAGTACGACTTCACAGCCACAGCAATATAGCTGACAAAGGCGGTATTAAAGGAAACTCAATGGATAGCTTTTCTATTGAAGTAAAAGTGACAGAGATATTGCATCAGATTGGTGTACCTGCTCACATTAAAGGTTACCACTATCTCAGGGACTCGATTATTATGAGTGTAGAACAGCCATCAATAATAAACGCTGTGACAAAACAACTCTATCCTTCTGTTGCCAAAAAGTATCAGACAACCAGCTCACGTGTTGAGCGTGCTATAAGACACGCAATCGAAGTTGCCTGGGACAGAGGTGACGTTGAAGTGCTTAATTCCTATTTCGGCTACACTATTCAGGGTAGTCGAGGTAAGCCGACAAACAGCGAATTTATCGCTATGATTTCTGATAAACTAAGATTACAGATTAAAACAGCAAGTTAAAGTAATACTCTATGGGTGCTTGATTATTTCAGGCACCCTTTGTTTTATGTTTATTGACATTCTTTTTAAATGTGATAAAATTATAGTAAGCTTTGGCTAACCGCTATACGAGGAGTGACACAATGCAAAAAGTAAAATTTGACATAAGCGGTATGTCATGTTCAGCGTGTTCTGCACATATCGAAAACAAAGTTAACGGTATGGATGGCGTGAGCTGTTCTGTAAATCTGTTACAAAATTCGATGATGGCTGAATTTGACGAGGGCAGAACAGATATCGAGAGTATCATTAACGCTGTTGAAAGCGTAGGATATGGCGCGAAAGTTCACAATGATAGAATTGAAAAAGAAAAGAAAAAACTTGACGTTAAGCTGATTAAACTGATAGTTTCTGTAGTACTGCTGATACCATTGATGATTGTAGGTATGGGCCATATGTACGGCCTGCATATTGAACCTGTGCTTTCAGTAATCATACAAATTCTACTCACAGGTATCATCGTCGCACTCAATTTCAAGTATTTCACCAGTGGTTTCAAAGGACTTTTCAAGCTTTCCCCTAATATGGATACACTTATTGCTCTAGGGTCTGCGGCGTCGATAATTTACAGCGTAGCAGCTATCTTTACTGTTGAAAACTTCATTCATAATCTATATTTTGAATCAGCAGCTATGATACTGACCTTTGTGTCTGTTGGTAAATATTTTGAATCACGTTCTAAATCAAAAACCACCGAAGCGATTTCAAAGCTGATGGACCTATCACCTGATACAACTTTGGTCAGACGTGACGGTGTTGAATGTGAAATTTCTACAGACGATGTTGTTGTCGGTGATACAGCAATCTTCAAAAGCGGTGACAGAATTTCCATAGACGGAAATGTTATAAGCGGCTCGGGTTTTACTGACGAATCTGCACTCACCGGTGAAAGTATGCCGATTGAAAAGAATATCAATGACACTGTATTCTGCGGTACAGTGCTCACAGGTGGCTACATCGAAGTAAAAGCTGAGAAAGTCAAAGGTGACACAACGCTGTCTAAGATTATATCTCTTGTTGAAGAGGCGGCATCATCAAAGGCACCTATTGCAAAAATCGCTGATACAGTAAGTAAATTCTTTGTTCCTACAATTATTGCCCTGTCAATAATTACAACCATAATATGGAATTTAACTGGCAATGACTTTGCAACTGCGTTATCATTCGGTATTGCCGTTATGGTTATTTCGTGTCCGTGTGCTTTAGGTCTTGCAACTCCTACCGCTATAATGGTATCAACTGGTGTTGCGGCAAGTAACTCTATACTTATAAAATCATCACAAGCACTCGAAGTGTTGAGCAAAGCTAAAAACATCGTTTTTGATAAAACAGGTACTATAACTGAGGGTAAGCCACAAATCCAAAACGTAAAGCTTTACTCAGGTATATCAAAAGAAGAGTTGCTAAAAATAGCGGCAAGCATAGAAAAACACTCTCAACATCCTCTTGCCCACTCTGTTATCACTGCACATAATGGCGATTTTTACGATGTTGAAAATTTTGAGAGTATCGTATCACTTGGAATCAAAGGCACCATAAACGGTGTGACATACAAAATCGGAAACAGTAAATTCGCTAATCCTGAGAACATCCCAGAAGACAATGATGATAACAAAGGATTTACAAAGCTTTATGTCAGTGATGACAACAAGCTTCTCGGTGTACTTTATGTCAGCGACAAAATAAAGGAATCGAGCAAATTCGCTATAGAAAAACTCAACGAAATGGGCATCAACACATATATGCTCACTGGTGATAACGAAAGTTCTGCTCTGTATGTAAAAGAGCAGACAGGCGTCAGCCACGTTTACAGTTCGCTTATGCCACACGATAAAGAGCGTATCGTAAGAGAGCTCAAAGAGAATGCTACAACTGTAATGATAGGCGACGGAATCAACGACTCCCCTGCTTTAGTTTCTGCTGATGTTGGTATTGCTATCGGCGCCGGAACTGACATTGCGATTGATTCTGCCGACATTATACTCACAAGATCTGATTTATGTGATGTACTCACAGCAGTACAGCTGAGTAAAGCTACACTTAAAAACATAAAAGAGAACTTATTCTGGGCGTTTATTTACAATGTTATCTTTATACCGATTGCGGCTGGTTTACTATATCCTAGTCTTGGTATAAGACTTGAGCCGAT
Organism: Ruminococcus sp.; assembly: GCA_017473555.1. Taxonomy (GTDB): domain Bacteria; phylum Bacillota; class Clostridia; order Oscillospirales; family Acutalibacteraceae; genus Ruminococcoides. Next base: position 19,081 of record JAFUKO010000109.1, read on the forward strand.
GTACGGCACAATTGCGATGAGTCTGAGCTCAATCTGTGTTGTAACTAATGCTCTGAGATTAAAATTATTCAAACCAAAATATATTTATAAGGAGATAAAAGACAATATGAAAACTATGATTATTGACGGCATGATGTGTATGCACTGTAAGGCACACGTTGAAAAAGCGCTGAACGCTATTGATGGTGTTACAGCTACTGTGGATTTAGACAGTAAGTCAGCTTCTATCACAGGTGATGTAGCTGATGAAGTCCTCACAAAAGCAGTTACTGATGCAGGATACACAGTAATTTCAATTAACTAAAATAAAAATCCACCGGCTAAGCCGGTGGTATTTCAGATGCGCCTGAAAG
>JAFUKO010000110.1 GCA_017473555.1 Ruminococcus sp.
ACTATATAAAATATAGCGGTATGGATACAATTGCTATAGTAAAAATTTGTGATATTTTTGCTGGTAGTGGTATCACAGAATACACTTATACAAAAGGTAATGCAGATGGTATGAACAAGACCAGCGATTATCTTGATAAAGACTTCAACGGTCTTTGCTTTGTAAACCTCGTTGACTTTGATATGAATTACGGACACAGAAGAGATGTAGACGGCTACGCTTCAGCATTGACTGAATTTGATATTTGGTTATCTGAGTTTATGCTCAGACTAAAAGACGAAGATTTGCTTATTATCACCGCTGATCACGGATGTGATCCTGCATTCACAAAGACAACAGACCACACCCGTGAATATGTTCCTGTAATTGTATATGGAAAAAATATCAAACCGGTTAATCTTAATACAAGAAACGGTTTCTGTGATATAGGAAAAACAGTTTGTGATTTTCTTGAAGTAGATAACAACATCGCTGGCAACAGCTTTTTAGAGGAAATACTATGACAAATAGAGAGTTAATTAAATCAGCAATACTTGCGATGCAGAATGCATATGCTCCGTATTCAGGTTTTAAGGTCGGTGCTGCTTTACTGACTGCTGGTAACGATATTTATACTGGGTGCAATGTAGAAAACGCAGCATATTCACCTACTAATTGTGCTGAAAGAACAGCTTTTTTCAAAGCAATAAGTGAAGGAGAAAGAGCATTTATAAAAATTGCTATTGTTGGCGGAAAGAACGGTATTATCAAAGATTATGTTCCACCTTGCGGAGTATGTCGTCAAGTTATCCGTGAGTTCTGCGATGATGATTTTATAATTATAGTTGCAAAAAGCGAAAATGATTATAAAGAGTACAGGTTGATTGATTTGTTGCCTGAAAGCTTTGGTGCAAATATGTTGGAGGATTAATATGAACGATAATCTACAATACCACATTAACTTATCTGAAAAAGACGGTGCAAGATATGCTATTATTCCCGGTGATCCAGGCAGAGTTGAAAAGATAGCTTCATATCTTGATAACCCAAAACATATTACTTGTAATCGTGAGTACAACACTTATGAGGGCTATATCGACGGTGAAAAAATTCTTGTTATTTCAACAGGAATCGGTGGACCTTCAACAGCAATTTGTGTCGAAGAACTCGCAAAAATAGGCGTTGATACTTTTATAAGAGTCGGCACTTGTGGTGGTATGCAAATGAACGTAAATCCAGGAGATGTTGTAATTGCAAGCGGTGCCATTCGTATGGAAGGTACTTCAAGAGAATATTTACCGATTGAATTCCCCGCAGTTGCAGATTTTGAAGTTACATCTGCGCTGGTAAAAGCAGCCAAAGATTTAGCTTATCCGCATCACATCGGTGTTGTACAAGCTAAAGATAGCTTTTACAGCCAGCATAGCCCTGACACAATGGGCGTAGCTGATGAACTGAACTCAAAATGGAAAGCCTGGATAAAAGGCGGCTGTCTTGCTTCAGAAATGGAAAGTGCAGCTTTGTTTATCGTATCTTCTGTCAGGCGTTTACGAGCAGGTTCTGTATTTCATTGCGTATGGAATCAGGAACAGGCAGGTTGCGGTATGCCACAGGATAATCACGTTTCAGATACAACCTGTGCTATCAAAACAGCAATTGAAGCTATGAGAATACTCATAAAAGAAGATAAGCAAAAGTAGTATGAAATAACCACTCTGCATATATTTTATTCGGAGGGGTTATATGAATCGTAAGCTTAAGTTTTTGGTACTAACATTGATAACTTTGATGATGATATTAATTTTTGTACTTTTTGCTTGTACTGAAAAAGGATATCAGGCATCAGTCGAAGCTAAGCAGTTTAAACCTACAATTATTATAGATCCCGGTCACGGTGGCGAAGACAGTGGTGCGGTATCAAAAACTAATATTCTCGAAAAGAATATTAACTTAGATATATCACTGATGCTTAAAGAATTTCTGAAATCAAACGGTTTTGAAGTTATTATGACCCGTGATACTGACACAGCACTTAACGATAAGGATGCTGACCATAAAAAGCATAGTGACCTTAAAAATAGGGTAGAGGTATTCAATTCTTCCCAAAATAATATTGTCATCAGTATTCATCAGAACAAGTTTATCGAAGAAAAATACAGCGGTACCCAGATATTTTACTCTGCTAATTGCGAGAATAGTTCAATTCTCGCTGAAAATATCAGAACAACTGTGATATCACTTTTGCAACCCGATAATGAACGTGAATGTAAAAAAGCAGGCAGCGAAATATTTGTGCTACACAATGCCCAGGTGCCTGCTGTAATGGTTGAATGTGGATTTTTATCAAATATCATAGAAGCTGAAAAATTAAATTCCAAAGCTTATCAAAGAAAACTAGCGTATTGCATTTATCTTGGATTTTTGGAATATTACTATACTAATTATTAATACAGGATGATAAAGTTATGGCTAACAAAATTAAAAGCGTTTACATATGTTCAGAGTGTGGCTATGAAAGTCCGAAATGGTACGGAAAATGTCCATCATGTGGCGAATGGAACACAATGAACGAAGAAATAAAAGAAAAGAGTAGCGCTTCTTTCACAAAAACAAGAATCTCTAATTACGCACCACCTGTGCTTATCAAAGACATCTCTACAACTGATGAAATAAGATATAAAACAGGCCTTTCTGAGCTTGACCGAGTATTAGGTGGAGGTATTGTCAAAGGTAGTCTGGTGCTACTAGGCGGTGACCCTGGTATAGGTAAGTCTACAATTCTGCTGCAGATTTGCGAGCATCTTGGTAAAGATAACAAGATTTTATATGTATCAGGTGAGGAATCAAAACGACAACTCAAATTAAGAGCGACAAGACTTAACGTAAATAACGATAATTTATACATACAGACTCAAACCGATGTTGAGCTTATAAGCGAAACCATCCGTCAGGATAAACCTGACCTGGTTATGATTGACTCTATTCAGACTATGTCGCTTAATGAATTGCAGTCATCACCGGGTAGTATTACTCAGGTAAGAGAATGTACTAACTATTTGATGCGTGTAGCAAAATCGCTAGATATTCCGCTTATTATTGTAGGCCACGTTAACAAGGAAGGCTCTATTGCTGGACCTAAGGTACTTGAACACGTAGTTGATGCTGTACTTCATTTTGAAGGCGACAAACAGATGTCATACAGAATTTTAAGAGCAGTCAAAAACAGATACGGCTCAACTAATGAAATCGGCGTTTTCCAGATGACAGACAGCGGTTTGATGGAGGTCGAAAACCCTTCACAAATGTTATTATCAGGCAGGCCAAAAAACGTTTCAGGAACGTGTGTAGCCTGCGCGATGGAAGGGACAAGACCAATTCTTGCCGAGATACAAGGTCTTGCTACAACCACGGGATATGGAAATCCACGCAGAATGTCAACAGGCTTTGACTACAACAGAATGTCACTGATACTTGCAGTTCTTGAAAAACGTGCTGGCTATTATTTTTCTAATACAGATACATATATAAATGTAGTCGGTGGTTTAAGACTTGACGAAACAGCTGTCGATATAGCCGTTGCTATGGCTCTGGTCAGTAGTTTAAAAGACGTGGTTATTCCTGAACACGCTCTTGCTATCGGAGAAATCGGACTTGCGGGTGAAATACGTGCAGTAAATCACATTTCTCAGCGTGTATCTGAAGCTATCAGGCTCGGTTTCAAGAGAATCGTTCTCCCATACCATAACCTTAAAGACATAAAAATCAAGTCAGACGATGCCACTATCGTTGGAGTAAGAGATATCAGACAAGCTTTTGAGGCATTAACTAATGAATAAAATCGCAGTAGTGTCACTTGATATACCCGAAATTTGCTCAGCTTTAAAACAATTTGGATTTAAGCTCATCTATACTGAGAGTGTAGATGGGTTTATTTCGTATGAAAAAAAGCATGCTGATATGCAATGCTTATCAGTGGACAGCAAACTCTTTGTGTTATCTCAGTGTGAAATTCTCGGTCAAGAACTTATCAATTCAGGTTTTGATGTCACATATACAAGTAAATTAGCATCAGGAGATTATCCAAATAATATACTTTTAAACGCTCAGATAGTAGGTAAAACAGTAATCGGTAAGATAAACTCGCTTGATATCAAGCTGGTTGATTATCTTAAGAAAAATGATTACCACTTCGTTAACGTTAAACAAGGTTACACAGCTTGCTCTTGTGTTAAAGTTGATAATAACTCAATTATTACTGCAGATAATTCGATTTATAATGCCCTTACAAACACAAAAATAGATATTCTTAAAATAGAAGAAGGGAATATCGTTTTACATGGGGCAGAGGATAGGACTCACGGTTTTATAGGTGGCGCTTCAACGCTTATTGATGAGAATAATTTACTGTTTTTTGGTGATATAAAGAAACATCCGGATTATAATAGGATAAAAAGCTTTTGCGAATCCAAAGATGTATCAATACATAGTATCAATAATATACCTTTGACAGATATCGGAGGTGCTATTTTGTTAAATAATTAACAAAATAGCGGATAAACAAACAAGTCTAACTCAATAAAAGCAATATTGAACAAATATCATTATTTTTCAAAAGTATTAAGATTATAACGATATAGCAAAATATGTTTGATTATTCAGGTAATTAAAATAATACAATCAAATGTCTGGTAAAAATAATCAATAATAAATCGTTAAGTGCTGGTTAGCTAATTGTGATTAGAGTCAACAAATTCATTGTTGAAAACCACACAGCTAACACATATATCAAGTAATTTTTGCAAATTAACTCAAAAACAATTCGTTCAGAATTTTTCAGACAGAGCTCAGTTCATTTCAAAAAAACTGAGTAAAGTAAGAATTGCAATAGTATAAGATCATATTGTTTTAAATCGAACAATTTTAAGTGAATATCTTTATATTAAGATAACTAAATAAAATGTTATAACATTAGGAACTCAAAAATAAATAAAAACATACACTAGCCTTAAATTTACATAAAACTGTATTGTTTATAGTATATAAGCAATTTCAGTGCAAAATCCTCTCCTAAATTATACAAAACTTTGATTTTGTATAATTTTATATATAGGAATTTACGCCCCTATCATTTGTGATATAATCAAATAAGATTAAGTATTCTACTTCCTTAACAGCTATCTTATTTACTTTTTACGTTGGCGGTGATTATATGTCAATTAATTCAATAGCTGAAGCTTCTCCAGTCATCAAAGATTATCTTTTATATATGCAAACTATTAAAGGCAAATCTCCAAAAACTGTTGACGAGTACTTCAGTGACATCAGAACATTCTTCAGGTTTATAAAAATAAGTAGAGGCATAGTATCAGCCTCTACCCCTTTTGAAGACATCAAAGTTGATGATGTAGACATCGAGCTCATTAAAACCGTTACTTTACAGGACGCTTACGAATTTATGAATTATCTTCTGCGTGACAGAGATAACAACGCTTCAACAAGAGCACGCAAAACATCAAGTCTAAAATCATTCTTTAACTACATTACAGTAAAAAAACATCTCTTGGATAAAGACCCTATCAAAGAGCTTGAAACTCCAAAACGAAAAAAATCTCTCCCTAAATACCTCACACTTGAACAGAGTATTGAACTACTCAATGCTGTGGACGGCAAACACAAAGAGCGTGATTACTGTATTATTACTTTTTTTTTGAATTGTGGTATGAGACTTTCAGAGCTTGTAGGACTAAACGTAACCGATATCAGACCTGACGGAACAGCTAGAATACTTGGTAAAGGTAATAAGGAACGCATTATATATTTGAATTCAGCTTGTATCAACGCAATAACAGAATACCTTAAAGTACGTCCAATGGACGGAGTTAAAGACAGAAACGCATTGTTCATCAGTGCACATATAAAACGGATGAGCCCTAAAACCGTACAAGCATTAGTGTATAAATATCTTGAGAAAATCGGTCTTGATTCGCAGGGATATTCCTGCCACAACTTAAGACACACCGCTGCGACGCTTATGTATCAG
>JAFUKO010000007.1 GCA_017473555.1 Ruminococcus sp.
GTTACCAACCTTGTCAGAATCAGCACCGATCTTGTAGTTGTCAGCCTGGTCTTTGTACCATGTCTTGATTTCTGTGCCATCGAAGTAAACTACCTTGAGTTCATCGTTTGCATAGAGTGTCCAGTCGAGCATGTACTCGCCGTCAACAGCTGGGTTTGCACTAAGCATTCTGTCTGTTGCTGTATCATCAACAAACCAGCAGTTCTCGCCATTTAATGTACCAACGAGGTAGTAACCTGCCTCAGCCTTTGATGGCTTGTCTGTTGGTTTATCAGTTGGAGCATCTGTTGGTGCGTCTGTTGGTGCGTCTGTTGGGTCAATTGGTGTACCCTTTGGCTGTACTGTGAAGTATGTGTATGACCACTCTGAATTTCCGTCAGGGTTGAAGTAAACTGTGCAGTTACCAACCTTGTCAGAATCAGCACCGATCTTGTAGTTGTCAGCCTGATCTTTGTACCATGTCTTGATTTCTGTGCCGTCGAAGTAAACTACCTTGAGTTCATCGTTTGCATAGAATGTCCAATCAAGCATATACTCACCAGCTGCTGCTGGGTTTGCTTTGAGCATTCTGTCTGTTGCTGTATCGTCAACAAACCAATAGTTCTCGCCATTTAATGTACCAACGAGGTAGTAACCTGCCTCTGCCTTTGAAGGTGCGTCTGTAGGTGCATCTGTTGGCTCAACTGTTGGAGCATCTGTAGGCTCGTCTGTTGGCTTATCAGTAGGTGCGTCTGTTGGGTCAATCGGTGTACCCTGTGGTACTACTGTAAGATATGTATATGACCACTCAGCATTTCCTTCTGGTCTGAAGTAAACTGTGCAATCACCAGTACAGTCTGAATCGATACCGATCTTGTAGTTTTCGCCAAGATCGTTATACCAAGTTTCGATCTCAGTACCATTATAGTAGACTACCTGAGTTCATCGTTTGCATAGAATGTCCAGTCGAGCATATACTCGCCAGCAACAGCTGGGTTTTCATCGAACTTTCTATCGTTTGTAAGTGGAACATTGTTCCAGAGCAACTCGCCGTTTAATGTACCAACAAGGTAGTAACCTGCTGTAATTTTCTCAGGTTCTGTAGGTTCCTCAGTTGGTTCCTCAGTTGGTTCCTCTGTTGGCTCCTGTGTAGGCTCATCAGTAGGCTCCTCTGTAGGCTCCTGTGTTGGCTCCTGTGTTGGCTCCTCTGTAGGCTCCTGTGTTGGCTCCTCTGTAGGTTCCTGTGTAGGCTCCTCTGTTGGCTCAACAGTTGGTTCCTCAGTAGGCTCATCAGTTGGAGCATCTGTAGGTTCCTCAGTTGGTTCCTCTGTTGGTTCTGTTGGTTCAGTGATCTCAAAAGTAAAGGTCTCACCAATACCAATATTCATAACCTCGTCGAATTGAGCTGCAAACTCCTGAATTGTGGTAACATCAAAAATATTGACTTTACCGTCACGGTTAACATCAGAAGCCGCAAATTCAATTGTGTTTTCTGCTATCTCATATCCGTCAAAATCAGCAATGCTCAACTGGATGTAAGTAGCGTCAAAAATATTGACCTTACCATCCTTATTCGCATCACCGAGAACATAAGTAGCACTCTCAGCCGAAGCACTTACGATACCAACACTAAACATAGAAATGAGCATTGTCATCGCCAGAACTAAGCTGATAATTCTCTTGAATTGTTTCATAAGATATCCTCCTTTTCTTATTTGTACACACCTCAAGAGGGTATAGTACACTAGTGTCTTTATTATACGCCAGCAACAAAAGTATTTCAACGAATTAGCCGATATTTCCAGTATCGTAAACATAGAAAAAAACTGTAACCATTTAGTAATTGTGCACAAGAGCACTCTGCATTTTGCACAAAAACAATCCATACAATATATAAAGGCTGCCTTAAAAGACAGCCTTTTTTGTTAGTTTTCTTCTTTTATATCACGCATAGTAAGACTAATACGTTTTTTATCAACATCCACTGACAAAACCATTACCTTTACGATGTCACCTACTTTGAGAACCTCGCTAGGATGTTTAATGAATTTATTGCAGATACGACTTATGTGAACCAAACCATCCTGATGAACACCGATATCAACAAAGGCACCAAAGTCGATTACATTACGGACAGTACCTGTCAGTACCATTCCTGCCTTCAGGTCTTCCATGGAGAGAACATCGGTTCTTAAAAGTGGTGGTGGTAATTCCTCTCGAGGGTCACGACCGGGCTTTGAAAGTTCTTTTACAATATCTTCCAGTGTAGGCACACCAACTGCCAGCATATCAGCGACTTTTACCACGCCACCTAAAGCATTAACCTTTTCTTCGATGTCAGCAATGCCGCCATTCTTGATATCGGCAGATTTACAACCACACAGTTCAATAAGCTTTTTTGCGACATCGTAGCTCTCGGGATGAACACCTGTACTATCAAGCGGATTTCGACTCTCAACAACTCGCAAGAATCCTGCGCACTGCTCATATGCTTTAGGACCGAGTTTAGGAACTTTCTTTAATTCTGCACGAGAATTAAATTGTCCGTTATCTTCCCTGTACTTAACAATATTCTCGCAAACTGCAGCAGATAAGCCGGCAACACGTTTCAGTAATGATGCGGATGCTGTATTGAGGTCAGCTCCGACATTGTTAACACATTCTTCTACAATGCCATCCAAAGCACTATCAAGCTGTTTTGGTGGCATATCATGCTGATACTGACCAACACCAATAGCTTTTGGCTCGATTTTAACAAGCTCTGCAAGAGGATCCTGCAAACGACGTGCGATAGAAACAGCACTTCTTAAAGTTAAATCAAACTGCGGAAACTCTTTAGCAGCCAGCTTCGAAGCAGAGTAAACCGATGCACCGGCTTCATTTACTACCATGTATGAAACTTTTTCAGGAATTTCTGAAATAACAGAAGCTGTGAACATCTCGGTTTCTTTCGAAGCAGTACCATTACCTATTGCGATAATCTCAACATTATGCTTTTTGATTAAATTCTTAATAACACGCTTTGATTCATCAACCTTAGCCTGTGAATGAGTAGGATAGATAATAGAAGTATCAAGAACTTTACCAGTAGCATCAACAACAGCTACCTTACATCCTGTACGATAACCAGGGTCAAGACCCATTGCTACTCTACCCTTAACAGGTGGTTGCATCAGAAGCTGACGCAGATTAGTTGCAAATACCTTTATAGCTCCTGTTACAGCAATTTCTGTAAGCTCTTTTCTGATTTCACGCTCAACTGAAGGGAAGATAAGACGGGAGTACGCATCTTTACACGCTTCGTATACCGCATCTGAACACATTGATGTACCTTTGACCATCACACGAGCAATAGATCCAAGCGGCTTTTCATCGTCAAGCTTGATGCTGACTTTTAAAAATCCCTCTTTCTCTCCTCTGTCAATAGCTAAAACTCTATGAGATGCAATTTTTGAAACTGCTTCTTCAAATTCATAGTAAATAGTATATACACTCTCTTTTTCCTCATCAGCGGCTTTCGAAACAACTGTCGCATTATGCCAGCACAGATTACGGATGCGTTTTCTGATTTCGGCATTATCAGACACATTCTCTGCAATGATATCAAGAGCACCTTGCAGAGCATCTTCAGGGGTGTTAACACCCTTTTCTTCATCCACATACTCAGTAGCCATCTGTAAAGGGTCAGCTTTTTGATCATCTTGAGCCAGAATAGCAAGTGCGAGTGGTTCAAGTCCCTTTTCCTTTGCAACAGATGCACGAGTCTTACGTTTTGGTCTGTAAGGGCGGTAAATATCCTCAACCTCTGACAGAGTTGTAGCTTTTTCCAAAGCTGACACAATCTCATCGGTAAGCTTATCCTGAGCTTCGATAAGATCCTTTACTTCCTGTTTTCTCTTATCTAAATTACGAAGATAGTCAAGTCTATCAGAAAGCTCACGAATAAGCTGATCATCCATACTGCCGTGAGCCTCTTTACGATATCTTGCGATAAACGGAATTGTATTGCCCTCGTCAAGAAGTTCGATTACATTCTGAGCATGTTCGACCTTGACATTAAAATGCTGGGCTAAACTTAATGCATAATCCATAATATAGTCCTTTCAAAAATAGTACTAAGGCATTATACCACTATAAAAAGATTTTCGCAAACCTTTTTGTAACACAATGCGGTCATCTGAAATAGTATGTAGTGTAAACAGAAAGGAGGAAATCACATGTGTTCTAACGGTATCTTCGGTGGATCAAACTGCTGCTGGATTATCATTCTTCTCGTTATCTTATGGGCTTGTTGCGGTAACAACGGCAACGATTGCGGTTGCTCAAACGGCTGTGGTTGCTAAATATCAAAATAACTTAAGTTAAAATAAGAACAGCCGAGGGAATTCCTCGGCTGTTTGCATTATTTAATATTAATTAATGATTATTTATTTTTGGGTAGCAAAACCTACAAAGATGATGCGCCGTCGTTCACTCTCAAAGAACCAAATCTCATTTATATGCAGAATTTAAGGGCACACCAAAAAGGTGTACCCTTAAATTTTGGCCCGCCCGAAGAGATGATACATTTTCTTTGAAAATCTATCCATCCTCGCCTTGGTGCGGCTCGGACTTCACTCCTAAAAACAGTCACCCCGGACTGTTTTTACGGCTTTGCCGCCGTCGTTCACTCTCTTAGAGTTCAAATCTCATTTATATGCATAATTTAAGGGCACACCAAAAAGGTGTACCCTCAAATTTTGGCCCGCCCGAAGAGATTTGAACTCCCGTTCTCCGGAATCGGAATCCGTTGCGTTATCCAGCTACGCCACGGGCGGATGTATATAAAACTACAAAAGCTGTAGTTTTCATAACATTATTCAACTTGTGTGCTTAACTCTTCCCACTTTTCATAAAGTTCATCAAGCTCTGACTGATTACTCTCTAAAAGTGCAGTAATCTCGGAAAGCTTTTCATAATCACTCATAACACTCTCGTCACTCATCTGAGTATGCAAACTCTCGATCTCCTCTTCCAATTCAGCAATGCGGTTTTCACATTTTGTAAGCTGGGTTTTACGTTTACGCATCTCAGATTGAAGTTGTTTTTGAAGCTGATAATCATTGAGTTTCGGCTTACTTTCCACCACTATAGAAGATTCTACGTCTTCGCTCTCAGTGTTCTGGATTCTGAAAAGGTAGTCATCGTAATTGCCTAAATACTCAGTAAATCCATCTTCATTCATATATAAAATACGTGTTGCAAGTTTATTGATAAAATAACGGTCGTGACTAATAATCAGCATTGTTCCGCCGTAATTAAGCAGTGTTTTCTCAAGTGCTTCTCGTGAACTTGTATCAAGGTGGTTAGTTGGCTCGTCTAAAAGCAGTAAATTACCCTGCTTTAACATCAACTTTAAAAGTGACACTCTTGCTCTTTCACCACCACTCATTCTGGAGAGCTGTTTAAAAACATCATCGCCCTTGAACATAAACGAACCGAGCGCAGTTCTGACCTGTGTCATATCCATAGATGGATATTCATCATACACCTCATCGAGTGCGGATTTTGACAAATCAAGATCATTTTGCATCTGGTCAAAATAACTAAGGTCAACCTTTGCACCAAAACGAATCGCACCCTCATCAGGCTCGTGCTGTGAAGTAAGGAGCTTAAACAAAGTACTTTTACCGCAACCGTTAGGTCCGATAACAAATACTCTCTCTCCCTTTTTTATATGCATAGAAAGGTTTGAGAATACCTTTTTCCCATCAAAGCTCTTTTCTAAATCGTAACACATCAAAACATCCTGACCGCTCTCACGCTTTGGTTCCAGTGCAAACGAAAGTGTTTCGAGCTCAGAATCAGGTGTAACAAGCTGTTCTTTTATTTTATCAACCTGATGCTGTTTACTTCTTGCTGTAACAAGATTCTTCTCTCTGTTCCAACGCTTTTGTTGTTCGATAATACCCTCAACACGCTTTATCTCACGCATATCATTGTGATACTTATTGCGTATAGCCTCTTGCTCGTGTTCTTTCTTTTTTATGAAAGTAGAGTAATTACCTTCGTAAGTGGTGATTTTATTATGTTCAAGCTCGATAGTCTTGTTAGTGACGGCATCAAGAAAGAAACGGTCGTGGCTTATAATTATAGCCTCACCTTTAAAATCTTTCAAAAAACCTTCAAGCCAGGTAACAGCCTCGATATCAAGGTGGTTAGTAGGCTCATCTAATAAAAGAAAGTTAGCCTTTGACAAAAGCAATTTACAAAGTGACAGTTTTGACATCTGTCCACCGCTCAAAGTACCTGTCGGCTTTGAAAATTCTTCCTCTTTAAATCCCAGACCCATTAACGCAGATTTCGCTCTGCTTTTATATGTAAGTCCACCCTGACGCTCGTATTCATCAATAAGCTGAGTCTGGCGACTAACAGCTTTATCAATGTCGCCCTCGCCGCACTCAATCTGTGTTGACAATGCGTCAATCTCACTCTGCATTTCTTCAAGATAATCAAAAACGCTCAGCACTTCGTCATAGATACCACGTTGAGGATGTGTGCACGCATGCTGTTGCATATACCCCACTCTGGTATCCTTTGAGATGGAAACAGAACCGCCCGTTGGAGAAATCTCGCCATCTATAATGCGAAAAATAGTAGTTTTGCCAACTCCATTAGCACCGATGAAACCGACCTTGTCTCTTTCCTCAATATTAAAACTTACATCAGTAAAAAGGTTACGTTCAATATAAGTCATCTTAAGATTATGAACACTTAATACAGGCACAGCCTCACCTCCTAACGAATCAGAAAAACAATAAAATTAATGATATGATCAAGAATCACTGCAAGATATACCGTCAACGCAAACGAAATCATCATATCCACAACTTTCAATTCTTTCATTGAAAGAATGTGCATAAATCTTGCGACTACAAAGACAACAACAAATGGTGCAACGCACTTTATCAGAAAACCAAGTGACAAACTGCCTATAAATGTACGAGCTAATGGATTCGCCTCAAAAAACAATCCAGTTCTCAACAATAAAACCGTGCATACCCAGTCAATTACATTGAGGATATATACAAAGTACAACTTTTCTGAAAGCTTGTTGCTGACGATTTTCTCCACCAAAAACACCTCAAGGGTTAGTTTTTTCAAAAAAGTTCGCTTTATGTAACCTATTTATTTTACAATAGAGTGAGAAAAAAATCAATATAGCGAATATTTTTTAAAAAAAGTGTTGACAAAAGATTATAAGTGTGTTATTATAGGCGAGCGTTAGAAATTCGCTGGTGTAGCTCAGTTGGTAGAGCAGCTGATTTGTAATCAGCAGGTCGGGGGTTCGAGTCCGTCCACCAGCTCCAAACAAGCCTACTGTTTCAGTAGGCTTTATATGTGGGAGAGTTCCCGAGTGGCCAAAGGGGGCAGACTGTAAATCTGTTGTCAGTGACTTCGGTGGTTCGAATCCACCCTCTCCCACCAAGCAAAGAAGACATCCAACAGGATGTCTTTTTTGTTAAACGAAAACCCCCGATTGTATCGGGGGTTCAAAAGAGCTTTAGAGATAAACAAAAACAGCTACTTCTGATATAATGAAAGTGCGGTCTGGCAACTGCACAACAAAAACAGAAGGA
>JAFUKO010000008.1 GCA_017473555.1 Ruminococcus sp.
CTATGTCTGCATCTAAACCTGATACTGTTCTGCTCAGTTGCTCTTCGTATGTGCGATCTGCTGTCGTATTAAGGCAACCTTGATATGCGAACAACCAACCGCTGTTGCTTGTGTTTAGTGTTGTATCATACGTCATGCCTTTACTTTGATTATGGCTGATTATGTAGCTCACCATATTATGAATATCTTGCTCGCTGTTATTGGAGTTTGGTTCTTCTTTAACTGGTTCTTGTTTTGCTTTTTCTGTTGGCTTTTGTGTTGGTTTAGTTGTTGTTTTAGGTGATGATTCTTGTGTTATCTTTTGAGCTTGTGCAGGAGCTTTGGTTGCTTCTGCTCGCTCTACGATTTCAACTTCAGCTTGTTGTTCTATTTTGGTTGTTACAACTACTGTTTCAGCTTCAGCAGATTCAGTAGATTTCTCTGTTTGTGCTACTGTTTCTATAACAGCTTCTATCGCTTGCGTTTCAACGATTGCTGTCGGTGTGATTTCATCAGGTGTTGCGTTTGGTGTATCGCTACTGCATGCTGTGAGCATGAGTAGGCTGAATATTAGTGTGCATAGAATTCTCTTTTTCATATTTCGTCTCCTTTATAATTTTGAACTTCTATCATTATTTTTGTTGCTATTATGAATCCTTGTGCGAACATATCTCGTTCCAAGCAACAGTATAGTTCGTTGTAAGCATCTTTGAATTTTTCGAAGGTTTCTCTTTGCTTTTGTGTGAGTGTTGGGTTCAGCTCTTCTTCGTATTGACAGACTAGATTTTGAAGTTCATCAACTTTCGAACCTCGTCTGACATCTCTGTCGCACGGACTTACATTTCCGTAGTATAAATCTTCTAGTATATTCACGCTAACACCTCACCTAACAAGAGAGCGACCCTCTTCGAGTTTAATCGATAGAGAATCGCTCTCGTTTTTATTATCTTATTGTTTTGTAGTTTCTCTTTGACTTTACGTACCATCTCAGCACCTCCCTTGCAGTACACAACATTACCACAAAGGATTGCACAAGTCCAGATAAACAAAGCTCTCAGATAAAACCACACCCCGCCTTTAAAGACGGGGTGTGGTGAATTATTTATTTTACTACGTACTTAACATATTTTACTACGTTAGAAACGTCTTTCTGTCCTGTTGGATCAGAAGTTGATTCTTTAGCATCAACTTTACTAAAGTAATAAGTATATTTTTTACTTCTGTCTCTATATCTGTATTCAACATGAGTTACAGCAGGAACTTTTGTTGCTTCACCAAAGAACCATCTATTACAATTACTATGTCCACATGGACCCACGCAATAACCATATAATCCATTAGCTGAATCTACTAAAGACAATTGGTAGGTTAAGTTTATTTCATAATATGTATTACACCCATTCCAACCTTTTGTACCCATATAATAATGGTTTGCATCACGATATATCCAATATCTATAGTTTGTATATGCGGCTTTATCAGTAACAGTTCTTTGTTCAACTTGTCTGGAATCACTAGCTGTAGCTTTTGTCTTAGACCAACCACTCCAAGATCCATAAGGGCCCCACTCCCATGTAGGAGCTTTATACTGTGAGTATCCGGCAGGTGCGGTTGATGAGTTTGAAGTAGTATATGATGTAAGGTCATATTTCCATTTTTCACTGGTAACCTCAGCATCAGTAGGAACCGCAGAAGTTGTAACCCAACCGGATTCCCAATATGCTTTAACAACACAATCCTCTAAACTTGTAAATACTGTTTCAGCTGTAACCTGTGTACCATCTTCAGTATACCAACCTAAGAATGTGCAACCATCTCTTGAAGGGACAGGAAGCTCGCCTATTTCGGAATTCCACATTACAAGTTTATTATCAGTTTCAACCTCGCCACCATTTGCATCAAAACGAATGTAATGTGAATTTAACATATTTTCATATTCTTCCTGAGTCAGATATATGAAAGTATGGTTTTCACTATCAAATGTAACACGTTGAGTTCCATTAGCTGTACCAAACACTAATACATTACCGGCAACTTTAAGCTTACCGGAAGCAGAAGTACCTTCTTTTTCGATAAAGCGAATATTTTTGCTAAATACTGCATTTTTACCTGAAGAAGTGAAATAGTTATTACCATCCAACTTAACGATTGTGTTGTCAGCACTCAAACGAATAATCAAGCTGTTTGAATTAATCGATACAAATCCTAATTCAACATTAGCAGAACTGAGTTTTAACGGAACATCTACATAATTGTTGATAGTAATATTGTTTAATACAAAGGTATCAGCACTTGACTCGAATGAAATGTTATTAAAAGTTTTTCCTCCACCACTCAATGAGAAATACTCAATATTTTCAGGAGTAACAACTTTCTTTCCGTCAATGGAGTCAGATAGTTTTTCAAGATCGAGCGATAGTTTTTTGACATC
Organism: Ruminococcus sp.; assembly: GCA_017473555.1. Taxonomy (GTDB): domain Bacteria; phylum Bacillota; class Clostridia; order Oscillospirales; family Acutalibacteraceae; genus Ruminococcoides. The sequence goes on from JAFUKO010000008.1 coordinate 2,411, forward strand.
AAATGCTAATGCTGAATCAAGCACAGAAGCTTTAGAAACATTAACAGTCAGCGCACTTACGCCATCGAATGCACCAACACCTAAAGTTTCAACTGTTGCAGGTATCTCTAACTCAAATAAGGATGTGCAGTTCTTGAATGCATAGTCCTCAATTGTGTTAATATTACCACCATGAACATACTTCAGTGATTTACAATCTTTGAATGCTCCTTCTGGAATTTTCGTTATACCTGTACTTAAATATACAGAGGTTACTGTGGTTCCGCTGAACGCAGATGCGGAAATACCGGTTACAGGCACAATTTTCTTTTCATTGTTATCTACAGAAATAACAACATAGTGAGGGATAATAACATCAGTGTCGCAAGGTTCAGAATAAGTATCAGTAAACTCATCATACTTTTTGTAACAGATACCGGTAGCAGGATCCTTAAATCCATAACCCTCAACAACACCAGTCTCATCATTGATTTTCAAACCCTCAGATGCACCGACTAATCCGTAAACATAATCACTTACATATGTAGGGACCTCGAATGGTAGAACACCGTTCTCGTAGTCGTTGAAAGAAGACACAGTAGAATAGTCTGTAAACGGATGCTCAGAATCGTTGATCTTCAAACTATAAGTCATTGTACTGAAGGTAGAAGATTTCATGTTATAAATAACGACAGCAAAAACCCTGAAGTTAGCCGCAAGCACTTTTCTATAGAAACCTGTATCCGCATCCGCTGTGAATGTTTCGTTAACTGTAAATTCCTTACCTTCTTCGGTAGAATAGGTTACAGAAGATGAATATTCTCTGGATTCGGAGCTTGTGTTTGAACTTGAAACTGTATTGCTTTTGGAACCACCAAAATCTAAGGTTTCGCCATATTTATATGTATCCTTAATGCTTTGGCTGATAGACTGAGCGAATTCATTCGACTGACTCAATGAATTACTAACCTCAAATCCTTCGTTTACATTCCAATAGGAAGATGTTTTGTCAGTATGAGTTTCATGTGTTTCTTCTGTAGTCTCTTTTGTATGCTTATAATCCATACCAACATTCGCTTCCGCAGTAATGTTTTTGAACGGAACTGGTCCTATTATAGTTGGTCCTGTCTCCGCTTTTATACCAACGTTAGCACTAACACCAAACTCGTTCTTCTTTGTTGTTTTTGTGGATTTTCCGGTTTCATCAATATGTTCTTCACTACCACCGATACCTGAACTTATACTATATTTACCGCTTTCAGTCAAAGAAATGGCAGCTTTCTGTGACTGCTCCTGGCTCACCTCACTTGAGTGTTCCTGACTAAAGGACGTACTCTTATTCCAATCCTCAGAAAGTGTCCAGGAATCAGACTTTGTTGTTGAGTTTGAAATAGTATTAGCAACACTCGTAGCCTCAGAAGTTCCTGTCTTTTGGATAATTTTTGTACTGATTTGATGCGTTTGACCCTTTACAAGGTTAAATCCTTTCCCATCTACACCTTCTTCAAATTGCTGAATTGGAACATTCTGGATATCACCAATTTCATAAGTAAACGCATAAATACCATTTTCTTTATCGATTGCTATTGCAGGTTTTGAATCTTTATACTTGGTGTTAGGTACAGTCTGACTACGCTTACTCATCCAGTTAGCTGTCAAAGTAACGTTATCCGCTGTTCCTTTTGGGATTGATTTTACAATTTTACCATTAGCATCTGACCATCCGACCCATACCATATTTGGCCATGATGGAGGTGCTTCTAACGATGTTTCTACATCAACAGTAAACGAACCGTTTTCAACCTTTGGAAGTATTGAAGATGCAGAATCAGGGAGATAGGTAATAGTGTACTCATTTTTACTCCATACACCATAAAGTATTTTATCACCTTTGGCATCAGCAGGAATCGAGTATACACGGCTAGCTGTTGTTTCCGGTTTTTCATACCAGCCCAGGAATGAGTAACCCTTAGCTGACACCTGTTTATTATTGATGGCAACTCCCTCAATAAGTTCGGTTATCCCTTCTCCTTCTACATAAACATCAGGGTTCGGATTAACAATCTCGTGTGTTGATAGATAATCATCGTATACGATTTCGATATTGCCATTCTTATTTTCTCTTCGAACATAATGTCTGTATGATATATTGCTTTCGTTAGATTCTATTGGTTCAATTTGTTCATGACCTCTGATCCATGTTTCGCACTTATCGCACCATACACCCGGCTTATATCCAGGCTTTGTAGGTGTTGCCGGTGTACCTTCATCAGCAATTTCATTGTGACCAGGTGAATTTATCACTGTGTTTTCAAGAGTAATCTCCGTAGTACCTTTTTCGTCACTGAAGTATTTGTTGCAAGCTGAGCAGTGCCAATATGCTATATTACCATCTACTTCACAAGTTGCAGCCTTGTATTCAGTAAAAGTCATATTATGGTTACAATTAACAGGTGCAGGCTTTAATTCTGTACCATCTACGATATGACGTCGAATTAAAGTTACGTCCATACCATTGATTCTGCTATCAGCGTTTACATCTGCAGCTTCCTCAACGATTGTCTGTTCATAACCACCAACGATATGTCTTCTAACTGAAGTTACATCCTTACCATTAATTATTCCATCATCATTTACATCGCCAGGGATATAATTGATAACAGTAACACATCCGTTTACTGTCTGGAAACTAACTTCTTCCATATCCTCGTTGTAAATATCTCCCTGCTGATAAGAAACATTTACGTTAAGGTTTGAGTTTTCCAAAGTATCTTCTGATACTCTGAATTTTAAAATTAAAATTGTATCATCCGCTTTAACTTCTCCGGAAAGGCTATCCCATAAAAACTTACTTGGGTTATTAAAGCTTCCAGGAAGTGTAAGTGTTAGATCGGAAAAAGCATTGCCGTTTGTCGCACCAATCAAAGTAAGATTGGAGTCGTAATCGATGTTCAGTGTAGCACCTGCTATACCAGGGTTATTCTTGACATCAATTTTAACATCTACCGTTGAACCAACCTCAGCATAAACACTTTGTACAACAAATGTAGGTTCTGTGTAATCTGTTGCAGCACTTGCTGTAATCGCACTGAGTGGTATTGAAGTAAGCAACAGCACTAACACCAGAACTAAAGAAGTGATTCTTGTTTTCATCCGTATTCCCTCCTATGTTATTTTATATTAATTGCACCATTTATCATATCAAATACAACATCATTGAAATCCAAGTCATAAATTGAACCATCAGGAGATGTAACCGCAACATAATAACTATCACCTGATTTTGCACTTGAAGGCGCTTTGAATGTCAGATTAAGTACAACGCCGTTACCTTTCTCATTCTCATTCAGACCATCCCATAAGAATTTGCTTGGATTACCGAAACTTCCTGGCTGAGTTAATGTTAATGATGGTAATGCATTTCCGCTTTCTGCTTTAGTCAGTGTTAACGCCTGATCATAAGAAATGTTCAGCTGCATTCCGTTTATACCAGGATTCTTATAAACTGTTACAGGAACAACTACACTGTCACCGGCTTTTGCTGTAACACTACCCACCTTAACACTTGGTTTTGTTATTTCTGTTTCATTTTCTGTTGGTTTATCTGACGGCTGTGTAGGTTTAGATTCACCTTCCACAACAGTAATAGCACCGCCAATCATATCAAATAAAACATCGTTGAACTCATTATCGTAAATTGAACCTACAGGAGCTTCAACTGCGATGGTGTATAAATCTCCTTCTTTTGCAGTAGAAGGCACCTTAAATGACAGGTTGAGTACTATACCATTTGTGCTTTCGTTTTCATTTAAGCCATCCCACAAGAATTTGCTTGGGTTACCAAAACTTCCCGGTAAGGTTAGATTTAGACCTGTTAAGGCTTCGCCTTTTTCAGCCTTTGTTAATTCTAAGGCAGAATCGTACGAAACATTCAACTGCATACCATTAATGCCAGGATTCTTATGAATGGTTACCGGAACAACAACTGTTTCGCCAGCTTTTGCAAAAACACTGCCGACTACAACGCTAGCAGACTTGATTTCCACTTCACCCTCGGTTGGTTTATCCGTCGGTGCTTCCGTTGGTTTTTTAACAGGAACATTAATCAGCCCATCACAAGGTAATTCAGCTATATATAGCTGAATTAGGGTAGCATCAAAAATACTTACATCTTCATTTCCGCAAACCTTTGCTCTAACGAGCATATCATCTGTCGGAACAAGTAACTCTGCGATAATGCACTGTATTGTTGTTGCATCAAAAATATTAATATCACCATTTCCGTCAACATCACCCATAAGTTGTACTTGTCCGCTGTCACTAACCACATCGGTTCCGCGCGTAGCAGCGATAGAGAATACCGAACATAGCGAACATAGCAATATAGCTATCACTAAAACAAGCGAAACCATGGTAAGCCTTTTCATAAAAACATCTCCTTTTGGATTTTATAGGTTGGATTGATTCAGAATCGCACCAGAAGTACCTCAATAATAATTATGAATATCACATTGGTACATTTTTGTAGAAAAGTGATAATATAGAATCATTTTCCTCTTATTTTTTATTATATATCCTCAAATTCTCTGTGTCAACAAATTTACATCTTTTATTTCTCTATAATTAGCTATAGATAGATTTATACTATACACATATGGAGGTGGATAGTATGGATTACATTGAGTGGTTTTATAAAAGAGTCTCACAATTGCGAACACAAAAAGGTGTTTCTGCACGAGAAATGAGCTTAGCTTTAGGACAAAGCGAGAGCTATGTCAACAAAATAGAAAACAAAAGAACCCTGCCATCACTGACAGGATTCATATATATCTGCGAATACTTCAACCTGACCCCTCAAGAGTTTTTCAACGACAATGATGCCTCTCCTCAAAAATCTAAAGAACTAATGCAAGAATTCGAAAAGCTCACCCCAACACAAGCTGATCATATATTACAGGTTATTAAGGATCTTAATAGTAAATAGCTACAACACAATATGCAATTTACACCACTGAACCATAAAACTGATTTAATATAAAAAGGCAAAAACATCTCTTTATACAATGCAAAACTAATCCCACTCACAAACAATTCGATAATGAGCACTCATAATCATTCCCTATTCTTTGTTTAAGGAAGGTCAAATATTGAGTGTCTGAAATTACTGTATTTATGTTGACAAAGATATGATTCCAAGTTAATATACGACAAACAAAAAGACTGGTGCGAACACTTCGTTCACATCAGTCTTAGTTGTATAGCATCAAAAGATCACAGTTTTTGTAATTAGTAACGCGAAAATTTTAAAAAGCATCAAAAAAGCATCAAAGCAGGAAAATTGCAATACTTAGAATCTGATAAATGGCTCAACGATGCGGTTTAAGGCACGGGATTCAGTAGACCTCGGATTAACTCCAAAACCGCGTGCCGAGGGTTCGAGTCCTTCTGCCCCTGCCATTAAGAAACCCGCTTAAACACTAGGTTTAAGCGGGTTTTTGCTTTTGTTTCAGCCACGGCGTGTGGTTAAAACATTGTGCATTTACATCACCAAACAGGCATCAATTTGTTATCCGTTTCGTTCTGTTTGCAACGTTTCCGTCTGCTACAGCATCAAAATAGCATCAGAATTTTACTTATTTGTGGTGTATCTGTAAAACCAAAATTAATTACGCAAAAACAAGCACCTGAAGTTTTATTTTTCTTCAGGTGCTTGTTTCGTCTTAATACATAATCATCTCGGGTCCAAATGATATATCCTCTTCATCTGTTAAATCACACTTCATCAGCATTTCATAAACTGGTTCAAGAATCATCTCATATCGTGCACCGAGATAGCTTTTGTAAAACTCTTTCTGCAATTCTGAGATGTATGGTACCGAGTCTATAAACTCGCAGATGCTGTTCATATCTATTCTTGGTACTATTCTCAGCACAGCCTCATTACAATCTTCACATTGCATTGATTGGATAAAATCATAGTAGTTTATCTTTCTGTCGTTAAGTTTGATTGCTGATGTAGGAAAATTATATACTCTGGCATTAAGCTCATCGGGATTTTCTAAAACATTTTTAATAACCCATTCATCTGCTTGAGGAAGCAAACAACTTCCACAATCAAACACGGGTGCAATTCTGCAATCGTGACCATCCCTGCTAACAAGGAATCCCCAGTTTCCGTTATGTCTGTCAAAGTTACCTAAAAACGCATCTACTATAAACACATTCCAGAAATGATCGGAAAGTTCTTTTGGATTAACAAAGCTTTGCTTTTCTATACTCTCCAATACATCTTCAAGCTCTGTTCCTGTTCCGTTGTGTTCGGAATCTATGATTGTGTTTTTTATTGAACAGAAATCATAGAACACACTTCCATCTGCCGTGAAATCTCCACAGGCACACACAATCTTTTCTTTACCATTTACCATATAAGTACCGAGTAAAGTTTCCTGTGCTTCTATTCCTATCATATTGAAAATATTGCTTCCTATATACTCACTAATACAGCTGTTAGTGTATGATAAATCAGTAGGTTTTCTAGCTGCCGAAGGCGGAAACTTCAACATATATCCTTTGCCGTTATATTCTATAGCAATTTTCTTTCCATTAGCACCATTGTATGCTTTGCCCATAATCCTTTTACAATCGGTAAAATCTATATTATACATAATTACCTCCATAAGTATTTTGCTCTTAAATATTCTGCATGTTCATGAGTAATTACTCCCTCACTGATTTCTGCAATATTGATACTTCCATAAAGTTCACCCCATAAGCAATCAAGCAATGAAGAACCGCTTCTTAACCCATCTTTATATGCATCCAAATCATACTGTAGATACTGTGGCAATCCATATTCGTATGAACGCTCTCGCTGAAGTTCTGAGTTCTTTTTCTCTATTGATGCTTCAACAAGCTTTTCCATAGAAACATTAAGTACCATCGACAACTTGTATATGGTCTCTGCAGAACATTTTTCTATCCTTGTTTTTCCATTACAAATATCATTTAGTGTTGCATGAGGAACACCACTTAGTTTTGCAAGCCTATATTTTGTCATTCCATTTTCTAATATTATCTCGTTAATTGTCATAATAATCACCACCTATATTATATCGGCATACCGAAATAGTGTCAATAGTATTATAACCTATAAACTGTTTTCTTATACTTCTTCACATCTCAAACCCATCTGTTATACCGTTCAGTCTTGAGTTATCACGCTTGACATAATAGCGTTCGGTTATTTCAGATGTGCTGTGACCTAGTAGGTCACCTACTTGTTTGGGTGTAAGACTTTTTACTGTACCGTCAGGTTGTTTCACTCCGTTCACTAAATTCGTTGCGAATGTATGCCTGAGGGAGTGTAGACCTTTGTGTTCTATGCCTGCTCCATCAAGAATTCGGTAGAATCTCTTTCTGAAGTTGCTTGGTTTTGTGTGTCCGCCTTTACTATCGCAGACCAGTGGACTATCTTCTCCGAAGTAGAATTCTTCTCGTAACTCTTTCACCATTTCTATAGCTGTGTAATTAAGTGGTACAACTCTGTTGCTTGTAGCACTTTTAGTTTTACCAACGACAACCTCTCTACCTGAGGTAGCTTTCACTCCATCTCGCTTATAGATTTCTTTCGCACCACGCTGTATGTAAACTACTCTGTTTTCTAGGTCGATGTCGCTGTTCTTAAGTCCGAGCATCTCGCCAGTCCTTAGACCCGTGTTCAGCATAAAGATATATGCTGCTGATTGTTGATAGAACCTTTTTTCCGTACCCCAAGTTCTTTTACACTCAGCTTTGAGTTTTGCTATTTCATCATCTGTGAATACCGTTATCGTATCTGTTGTAGGAAGTATCTCTTTACCTTGCTGTGCATAGAAGTTTGATTTCTTTATCATTGGGACACTCTGCATTGGATTTCTAGTAATCACTTCTTGTTCCATCAGATAACGGAAGTATTCGCCGAATATATCTCTTGTTTTCTTTACAGTAGTAAACGCATAATCGTTCATCATCTGTTCGTTGAGAATCTTTTTAATATCTACTGCTTTAATGCTACTAACTATTTTCTTACCAAGTGCAGGGTAGATATGATTCTTAGCTGTGCATTCTATTCGGTCATAGGTAGTATGTTCTACTGTTGGATATTTAAATACTTCTAACCATCTTTGCATACTCACTTGAAGTTGTTCTTTGCTTTCATTGGCTTCTTGTTCTTGCTTTTCAAAGTCACGAATGTACTTTGTCATCTTGTCTTTGACACCTTGTTTGGTTGTGCTTGAGAACGATTTGCGTTTACGCTCGCCGTCTTCATCTAGATACCATACAACACCGCCCCATCTGTTGTCTGTGCGTTTGAATGCATTACCTGAAGTCAGCAATAC
>JAFUKO010000111.1 GCA_017473555.1 Ruminococcus sp.
CGGTACAAGCGACAGTCGCAAGGATTGGTTTGCTGTTGGCGAATATAAAAAGATTCCTAACGAGGTTGGCGGATGTAACACAGCTCTACCCGAAGAAGTTGCCAATAAAATGCAAAAGCTCCTTGCCGATTACAACGCAAAAAGTAATATTACCTTTGACGACATTGTAGAATTTCATGTAGCTTTTGAACGCATACATCCTTTCCAAGACGGTAATGGTCGTGTTGGCAGACTTATTCTTCTCAAAGAGTGCCTCAAGCACAACATCGTGCCGTTTATAATCGAGGATAACCTAAAGCTTTTCTATTACCGAGGTCTGAAAGAATGGCACAACGAGAAAGGCTATCTGATAGATACCTGCCTCACAGCTCAGGACAGATTTAAAGCCTATCTTGATTATTTCAGGATTGAATACTAAAATAATAGGCTTTTAAAACGCACGTAAAGGGCATAAATAACGCAAACAGGGGTTAAGGTACATTCACCTTAACCCCTTAAATTTTGCACTAAGAAATAGCTTAAATGCTACGTATCTATGCAACACTTTTCGACTATTTAAAATTATTGTAATAACTAAATCAAAATCCGTTCACATCACATAAATTGATATAGTTTACTTCTTTCTTCATAGCATACTTCATCGATGTATAAGCACCACCGTAATTATGTTCAACACAAAACACAACTAAATCAGAACGCTCAACCATTGTACGATTTCGAACTCGATGTGCTGACTTAAAATGTTTATCAGATGACTCTGAGCATATCTCAACCGCATCATAGTATTCATCGAATGACCTGGTATTGTTTCTGTATTCAGCAGTCATATACGGTAACACAAGCACTAGTGCGGAGTTATCGTCACGGAAAGTTTTCTTACATCTGCGTACAGCTGATGACACAAGTTGGTCAAATTCTCCATCACGACCTATCAAAAATTCAACGTAATCTTTTGTGCTAATAATTTCTCTAATAATTTTTTCGAGTTGTTCTTCTATTGCAAACGGATTATCTATATGTCTGTGACCGAAAAAGCTGACAGTAAACACATTCATTAACTCCACCCCTAACGTTGTTAATCTCTAATTGTGTATATCGTTAAAATTATACGATATAAATGATTAAAATACAACGCTTTATGAAAGTATAATTTACGAAGAACACAAGTACAAAGGGGTGTTATTGCAGTGAAAGATATACTTGCAACCATAACTACATATCGTGAAGAAAGAGGATGGACGGAATATCAACTTGCTGAAGAATCGGGCTTACCTCAGTCCACAATTTCCTCTTGGTATCGTAAAAACATGGTGCCAACGATACCTTCTCTTGAAAAAATCTGTGCCGCCTTCGGTATAACTTTATCTCAATTATTCGCAGAGGGTGACGCTCCTGTTTCACTGACCGACTCTCAGAAAGAGTTACTGGAACGTTGGGCAAGACTTACCGAAGAACAACAAGCTGTTGTCTTTGCATTAATAGATAAGATGTAATTAAAGCCACGACTTTCACTATTTTATTAGTGACCGTCGTGGCTTTTCTTTATCTACCAACTTAAAAACATAAAAAACAAAACACAAAATCGATTTATTTATTAATTAAAACGACACAGCTTTTGGAGCAAACCTCCATCAGCTGTGCCTGTTTTTTGTAATAATAAATTTAGATGTAAAATCTTAGCGAGCAGACTGTTTGTACTCCCAAACAGTAAAATCACTCGTTAGGAACATCCTAAGACCTGTTATACACGCTCTTATATGAATATGATAATTTACATTATGAGCAGTTCA
>JAFUKO010000112.1 GCA_017473555.1 Ruminococcus sp.
ATTAAAAATGTTCAGCTTAATTTTCTGCCGAGGTCTTTGACTTTACCGCCGTTTTTTCTGATAAGCTTTTTCCAGCGACCTGTGGCACCCAGCTTGTATAAAAACCGAGGGTAGTTGAGATTTTCGAATCTATCGTCTGTGGTGGTCTGGTTTAAAACTGCGTTTGACAGGTTTTCAAGCGCTTTGTCGATAGATGCTTTAGGTCCGTAGCCGACAGGAACGCTTTTTAAAGCGTCAAACGCTTCGCCACCGCCGACACCTACCGAACCACCGTAAATGTTACCTGTTTTGTCGCACCAGTAGTGAACGATGTTTATCGCACACTTTGCTTGTATGCCCTCGTAAAAACCGCAGTTTGTGATAGCGTAAACGTGTTTGTTTGAGATATCAGGCTTGCTGTCATTAAGCCATTCTAAGAATTTGAGCAGATGTGACGGCATATTGTCAACGTAAAGAGGAAACGCAAATACCCATGCATCGGCTTGCTTTATTGTATCAAAAACTTCGTTATAATCTGTGTTGAAGCTGAGCTTACATTCAATCAGCTCGCATTTGTCACCGAGATAACATTTAAAATCGTTGAGTACAAGGGCACAGTTGCTGTTTTTGATTTTAGGGCTTGCGTTGATGATTGCTGTTTTCATAGTGTGATGCCCTCCAGTTCTTGTACGCTGTTGTAAAAGCTGACAGAGTGAAGCTCTCCGTTATAGTTATCGGCATTTGATTGCATCAGCTCTGTGGCGTTTTCTTTTTCGCTGTCGGTGATGTTACTGCCATAAAAATAGGCAGACATAGTGATTGTGTTTTCATATCTGCGTTTGTGGTGCATTTCGCCCTTTTTGATGACAAAGCAAGGGTGGATGTATGAAATCGCCCTGTCCTGCACTGCTTTTACAAACGAGCTGACACTGCCGTAGCGACATTCGCTCACTATGATAAGCTCGTCGCATTTGCTCATATCAATGCCGGTGTTTTCGTAGCCGTCGTGGATTGCACATCTGCCGGGAGTTTTTACCCAGCAGGAAAAACACCCGATGCACGGCTTTACTTCATTTTCGGGGCTGATGATTTTATGCTCGCCTGAAATGTTAAATTTTGGATTTTTTATGTCTGTTATTATAAGCTTCATATTGACCTCGTCGACTTATGTTTATTGAAGTTAGCTTATTATACCACAATTTGCCTGAGTTTTAAATCGGATTTTATTGTAAGGCTATATTTTACATCATAAAATTTATATTTTACTGTTGTAATGTTGAGTATAAACAGATATAATGAAAGAAAGAATAATACAAACACGGAGGTTTGCTATGAAAAAGCTATTTGCGTTATTACTCGCTGTTTTAATGGTTGTATCACTCGTTGCTTGTGGCACAGAAGAGCCTAGACCTACTTACGGTCCTGTGGGCGAGCCACTTGTTGTTACTTTTGAAGAGAACTGTGACAAGACTGCTCAGGAGATTGCTGACGAGTTACTCAAAGACCCTAACTTAGGTTTTATGGGTGCTACAATGTTAGTTGAAGAAGGTCTTTTAAACGGCTTTGGTAATGCTGAAATCAAGGGCTTTAAAGAGGGCGTTATGTTCGGTCCTGCTATCGGTACTATTCCTTTCATCGGCTATGTATTCACACTTGATGAGGACACTGATGTTGAAAAGTTTAAGCAGACATTAGAAGAAAACGCTGATTTGAGATGGAATATCTGCACTGAGGCTGATGAGCTCGTTGTTGAGTCAGAAGGCGACAAGGTTATCGTTATTATGACTCCTAATCAGTTTGATGCTGAGGGTGAGGTTCCTGTATATGGCGACGAGTTCGTTGACGAGTTCGAAGAATAAGCGATACGCTTCCATAGACTAAAAAACAATACTACTAAATTTTCAGCACGGTGAAAATCGTGCTGAATTTTTATAAAAGGGGGAGAGTGTGTGAAAAGAACAATCACCTTGGTGGTTTTCTTTGTAGTGATGATACTTTGCTGTGCTTGTGTTGCTATAGGTGATGAGATGATAGCAAAAAACGATGATGCTAAGCATAAGGAATTTTACCTTCATAACGGATATATCGTAAAAAGTGAAGGTCAGTATAACGAGCAGATGCTAAGCTATGCGGCTAAGCTTTTTACACGTGTTTATGAAGAACAGCTTAGCACTAGCGGTGAAGTTTACTTTGCTCTCATCCCAGACAAACACAGGTTGTTAAGCGGTATGGAAGACTATGAGGACATCCAGCTCTATATGAAAGAGGCTCTGCCTTTTGCGAAAACGATTGAGATAGCTCCTTTGCTCACACTTTCTGATTACTACAAAACCGACCCACACTGGAAACAGGAGTGTATTGTCGATGTAGCAAAAAGATTGTGCGAGGGTATGGGCGAGAGCATAAAAGAAGATTACAATGTAGTGAGTTTTGATGAGCCGTACAACGGCGTGTATGTACAGCAGTCAGGGCTACAGACCGACAGTGATGTACTCAGTTATCTTGAGTGCGACAGCCTTGATGCTGTGCGTGTAGAGGGAGCAAACGCTGTTTATGATGTGGATAAATTCTACGGTGATGACCCTTATGATGTCTTTTTGTCGGGTAATCAGCCGATTGTAAAGCTTAAAAACGACTTTGTTGATAACGACAAGCGACTCGTTATTTTCAGGGACTCTTTTGGTAGCTCAATCGCTCCGATTATCAGCACAGCATATGATGAAGTTGTGCTTGTTGATTTAAGATATATCATGAGTGAGAGTCTGTTTGAGTATGTGGATTTTGAAAATGCCGATGTGCTGTTTTTGTACTCGACACTGCTTTTGAACAGCTCGATGTCAATGAAGTGAGATAATACTGATTAAGCCGATAGTTTAAAGCTGTCGGCTTTTAATTTTATGGTTGAAAATTGTAAAATAAAGGACTATAATATCCCTTGGTTATTTTAAGGTAGGGGATAAATTTGAAGTACAAAAAGGATGCTAAAAAAGCATTTGTTGCGACGATACCCGTGCTTGCAGGATACTTAGCACTCGGCTTTGGTTTTGGTGTACTGTTAAGCACAGAAGGCTTTGGACCTGTGTGGGCGTTGTTTATGAGTATAACGATGTTTGGTGGCTCGATGCAGTACGCCGCGGTAGGCTTTCTGGCTGACGGTATCAGCCTTTTGTCGGCTGCTGTGATGACGCTTATCATCAACGCACGCCACCTGTTTTACGGCATTTCGCTTGTTGATAAATACCGTGGTTCAGGTCTTAAAAAGGTATATATGATACACGCATTAACTGACGAAACGTACTCTCTTGTGTGTAATGACGATGCTGTAAAAGATATAGAGAACAAGCATTTCTACTACTTTCTGGTGTCACTCTTAGATCACTGCTACTGGATAATGGGATGCACGCTGGGAGCGGTTTTCGGCACAAATGTTGACTTCAACAGCGAGGGTATCGACTTTGTGTTGACAGCACTGTTTCTGACTATTTTTGTTGAGCAGTGGATGAGCAGTAAGGACCACACTTCGGCTATCATCGGCGTTGCGTGTTCGGTTTTGTGCACCTTGATTTTTCACGAGAATATGCTTATCCCGACGATGATTGCGATTTTGGTATCGCTGACAGTGCTAAGATATGTGAGGAGGGACAAGTATGATGGATAGTTCTACCTTACATTCAATAGGCTTGGTGCTTGTTATGGCGGTGGTGTCGTATTTACTCAGAGCCTTTCCGTTTATCGTGTTCTCAGGCAAAGAAACTCCGAAATTCGTACTGTATCTTGGTAAGGTACTGCCGTGTGCGATTATAGCAATGCTTGTTGTGTACTGCGTCAAGGACATCAGCTTTGATGCTGTGTCGCACTTTCTACCGTATATTATAGCAGGAGCGGTTGTGGTGCTTTTACACGTGTGGAAACGCAACACCCTGCTGTCAATTGTAGCAGGAACGCTAAGTTATATGGCTTTGGTTCAGTTTGTGTTTTAAGCGGCCGAGTGTTCGAGCCTTTCAAATCTTAATGTGATCGAGGTCACGCGTAAAAAATCAAGGACATCATTTAACTCCTTGATTTTAGCAAGTGACAGAGGAACAGTAGAGATTTGAAAGAGATGCGAGAACAAACGAGGCGTGATATTTTAATCGTCCGAGAAAAACAAAAGGCACTCTCAATTTGAGAGTGCCTTAACTATTTTATAAACTTATTAAATCTTTACGATGCCGAGTACGTCTAATACTGATGAGATGAGAATGAGCACGATGCATACAGGGGCAACGTATTTAATCATAACTGTAAAAAGCTTCTTGCGTTTGAATGGCTTGCCGTCGATTTCAACCTCGTCAACAAGTGTCTGTGGCTTGATAACAAAGCCAATAAAGATACAAGTGAGGAACGCAACAATCGGCATAAGAATTGAGTTAGAGAAGATGTCAAACATATCAAGGAAGGTGTTTCCGTTGATGTTGATGTGACTCCATACACCAAAGCCGAGTGAGGATGGAATACCGAGTAAAACTGAACCGATGAATACAAGGATGCAGGTGAATTTTCTGCCCCAGCCGAACTTATCTCTGAAGATAGAAACAACGGTTTCCATAAGAGAAATAGAAGATGTAAGAGCCGCAAAAAGTACTAAGATGAAGAACAGTGCACCGATTACTGAACCCATAACACCAGGGATTGAGTTGAACACCTTAGGAAGTGTGATGAACATAAGACCAGGGCCTTTGCCTAAAGCTGACTCGTCACCGCCTGAGAATGAGAATACTGCAGGAATGACCATCAAACCAGCGAGGAAAGCGATACCGGTGTCAAAGCACTCAATCTGAGTAACTGATGAGCTGATAGATACTTCCTTTTTCATATATGAGCCGTAGGTGATCATAATGCCCATAGCAAGGCTCATAGAGTAGAACAGCTGACCCATAGCAGCAAGAACGGTTGTGGCTGAGAATTTTGAGAAGTCTGGCAGGAAGTAGTATTTTACGCCTTCCATAGCACCAGGCATACACATGGAGTAAATAGCGATACCGATAGTGAGAACAACAAGTACAGGCATCATAAACTTAGATACTTTTTCGATACCCTTTTCAACGCCGAAAAGTACAACAACAGCAGTCAAGCCGATGAAGAGTAAGAACCATCCCAGTGGCTCAAACGGCTGAGCGATGAAGTTGGAAAAGTAATCGTCAGCTGCAGAAGCAGAGGCTCCGCCTGATACAAAAACTGTCAGGTATTTTGCAACCCAACCGCCGATAACCGAGTAGTAAGGTAAAATGATAATTGGAACCGCAGATGCTAAAGCACCGACAAAGCCGAATCTCTTGTCAAGGTCAGCGAAAGCGTGGATAGCACTTTTGCCTGTTTTTCTGCCCAGAGCGATTTCTGCTGTCATTAAAGCGAAACCGAATGTAACAGCAAGGATGAGATATACAAGCAGGAAGATACCTCCGCCGTATTTAGCCGCAAGATAAGGGAAACGCCAGATGTTTCCAAGACCTACCGCTGAGCCTGCCGCAGCAAGCACGAAGCCGATTTTACCTGAAAAGCTACTTCTTTTTTTAGTCATATTGTACCCCTTTCACGCACAGATGTGTAAAAATGTGTGCGAATTTATTATAAACAAAGACAGTATACCATATTCAGCGTGTAAATTTCAATATTTTTTATCAGTTTAGTATGATAAAATTTTAATATGTTACTATGATAATCTGTATTTATATACAAGATGTAACTATATATTACAAAATTATAACTTGTATTCTCTACATCTTGTGTTATAATTTCTGTAGAGAAAAATGTTATTCTATATGTGGGGTGTGCAAATGAAGTGTCCTTATTGTGGCTACGAAGAAAGCAAGGTTATCGACTCCAGACCTGCTGACGAGGGCGAGCGTATCAGACGTAGAAGAGAGTGTCTGAGCTGTGCTAAGCGTTTTACTACACACGAGGTTATCGAAACTGTTCCGATTATCGTTGTTAAGCGTGACAAATCACGTGAGGTTTTTGATAGAAATAAGCTAAGAGCAGGTATTCTGCACGCTTGTGAAAAGCGTCCTGTGTCTATCGATCAGGTTGAGAAGATTGTTGATACTATCGAGTCATCACTTCAGGCTAGTCTTGACAGAGAGGTTACATCCGGCAAAATCGGTGAGCTCACTATGGACCAGCTCAAGAATGTTGACGAGGTTGCTTATGTTCGTTTTGCATCTGTTTACAGACAGTTCAAGGACATCAACACCTTTATGGAAGAGCTCAACAAATTATTAAACGAGAAATAACTATCCTCCTTCTTAAAGTATTTCATAGATGTTTTAAAAAAGAGCACCCGAAGTAGACGGGTGCTCTTTGCTTTGTGCTTTATAAGAATTAAAAGTGCGATGTCGGTGTGATGACAGTGAGCAAAATCAGTGCAAGTTCAGCACGATATCAGTGCTAAGTCAGTGCTGTGTCAGAGTGTGATATCAGTTGATTACAGTACACAAAAGCCAATGTAAACATTCTGTTAATTTATTTGAAAAATGAGCGAATATATGCAATTTTTGCCCCTTTTTCAGGTATAAGTGAGAGGTGTTTTTTTGGTTGGCAAATTCTCGGTGGTGGCAGAAAATCGGGTGTATATTTCAGGTAGGCAGGTTTATGTGTGGTGAACCTGTCAGCTTTTGCGTGCAATAAACTTTGGGGATTGCAATAAGCAATTGCAAGCCGTTGTAAGCGATTGCTACCAATTGCATGCAATGGCACACAAGAAGAAGACAAAGACAATAACAAAGACAATAACAAAGAAGATAAATAAGACGAAGAAGAATATAAACGAGTGCATTTGTTGACGGTGGTCAACGGTGGTCAACGGTCGTCAACGGTCGTCAACGTTCGTAGCGTTCGTTAGCGTTCGTTAGCGTTCGCTTGCGTTCGTTAGCGTTCGCTTGCGTTCGTTAGCGTTCGTTACCAAGAAGAAGAAAAAGAAGAATAAGAAGACAAAGACAAATAAGAAGATAAAGACTAAGAAGATGAAGAATAAAAATACGAAGAAGATTGTTCTGATAAATTGTCGAGCAAGACTCGACTGTGCTTTTGTGTACTAAAAAAGCTGACAGATGAATTTCTATTCGCTTTAGTGCATAGCTCTGCGTAAAATAAAAAGCCGACAGGTAAATCCCATCGGCTTTGAGAGTATAGCTTTGTGTGATTGAGTTTATCAGAAATCTGAACAGCCACAGCCGTGGTCGTGGTCACATTCCTGAATTTTGCCAACAATCGGCTCAGGGTCAATGCCCTGACGTGTGTAGTAGTCAGCTAAAGCAGCCTTGATAGCCTGCTCTGCTAAAACTGAACAGTGTACCTTTACCGGTGGCAAACCGTCGAGTGCTTCCATAACTGCTTTGTTTGTAAGCTTGAGTGCCTCGTCAATAGTCTTGCCCTTGATGAGCTCTGTCGCCATTGAACTTGTAGCGATAGCAGCACCGCAACCAAAGGTCTTGAACTTACAGTCAACGATGACGTTGCCCTCGACCTTGATGTACATCTTCATGATATCTCCGCATTTTGAGTTACCAACCTCGCCGACACCTGACGCATCTTTGATTTCGCCGACGTTTCTAGGGTTAGCGAAATGGTCCATAACTTTTTCTGTATATGCCATAGTTAGTTGTTCCTTTCCTCTTCTTTGATTTTCTCCCAAAGTGGTGACATCATTCTCAGATAGTCAACAATCTTTGGTACCTGCTCTAAAATATAGTCAACATCTTCCTCGGTATTATCGTCAGAGAAAGAAAGTCTCATACTGCCGTGAGCGATTTCATGAGGCAGACCGATTGAAAGCAGAACGTGGCTAGGGTCTAAGTCACCTGATGTGCACGCTGAGCCTGAAGAAGCACAGATGCCAGCCATATCGAGTCTGAGTAACAGGCTTTCGCCCTCAATACCCTCAAAGCACATATTGATGTTGCCAGGGAGTCTGTGTACTCTGTCGCCGTTTACTCGTGAACGCTCGATAGTAAGTAAGCCGTCCATAAGTCTGTCACGCATTTTTGTAAGTCGAGCGTTACGCTCGTTCATTGTGGAGAGTGAGAGCTCTAACGCTTCCGCTAAACCAACAATGCCTGCTACGTTTTCGGTACCTGCACGTCTTGTGCGTTCCTGTGCACCGCCGTCGATGAGAATTTCAGGACGTACTCCACGTCTGCAGTAAAGTGCACCGCAACCTTTAGGGCCGTGGAATTTGTGGCCTGTAAGACTGAGCATATCGATGTTCTGGTCTTCGACGTTTATATCAACATTGCCTACTGCCTGAACAGCGTCGGTGTGGAAAATAACCTTGTTTTCTCTGCAGATTGCACCGATTTCTTTAATCGGCTGGATTGTACCAATCTCGTTGTTAGCGTACATGATTGTTACAAGAGCGGTGGTGTCCTTGATAGCGTTTTTAACGTCCTCTACCTTTACGATACCGTTTTCGTAAACGTCAAGGTATGTCACCTCAAAGCCTTCTTTTTCCAAAGCCTTACAGGTGTGGAGCACAGCGTGGTGCTCAAATTTTGATGTGATGATGTGGGTTTTGCCCTTCTTCTTTAAAGCACGGCACATACCTTTGATAGCCCAGTTGTCGGCTTCGCTTCCGCCTGAAGTGAAGTAAATCTCGTTAGGAGAATTAGCACCGATGAGGGTAGCGATTTTTGCACGTGCTTCTTCAACTGCCTCTTTAGCCTCTGCGCCGATACCGTAGAGTGAGGATGGGTTGCCGTAGACTGTTGTGAGATACGGCATCATCTTGTCCAGTACCTTAGGGGAGAGAGCTGTGGTTGCAGCGTTGTCTGCGTAAATTCTTCTCATTATGTTATCACCTTTATGTTTGTGAATATTTTTGTGCTTGAGCTACTGCGAGCTTGTCGCAACGCTCGTTTTCGGGATGGCCTGCGTGGCCTTTAACCCAGACGATATTTACACTGTGGCTGTCGTAAAGTGTAAGGAGTTCATCCCAGAGCTCAGGATTTAACGCAGGGTCTTTTTTGTTACGCATCCATGAGTTTGCCTTCCACTTTTTAGCCCAGCCGAGCTTTAGAGCATTGCACACATACTGAGAGTCCGAGTACAAGGTGACCTCGCACGGCTCTTTCAGAAGTTTGAGTGCGTTGATTACAGCGAGTAACTCCATACGGTTGTTTGTAGTGAGCTTTTCGCCGCCTGATATTTCCTTTTCGGTTTGTTTGTACCTTAAGATGGCACCCCAGCCGCCTGGTCCGGGATTGCCAGAGCAAGCGCCATCTGTGAAAATTTCAACTTGTTTCAAGCCATAATCTCCTAGTATAAATATTACTAATATTATAGCACACAACTTAAGGATTGCAACACTTTTTGCGTGATTATTCTTTGCTTTTAGGTCAATAATATTAGCTGTAAATGAGTATAGGTGCATTATTAATAAAAAATAATTCTGTTTCTTTTCACAATCGTCAAAAGTATTATGCTGTTTTTCTTGACCTTGTGGGATATTTGCGGTATTATATGATTACATATATTTAATATCGGGAAGTATTGCGATTTAAGGACTTTAGTCTGTACGAACGGCATAGGTGCAGACTCACTTATACATAACAATTATTTACAGGAGGTAATATTTTGAGCGTAGAAAATAAGAGAAATTTTAAGAATACCAACGCTAAGGCTAAGATGAAAAAGTCATCTTCAAATTCATCAAAAAAGAACAGTGCTCAGCTTAAGGGCAAGAATACTAAATCAGCAACTGTCTCAAAATCAAAGAAGCAGTATAAAAAGAAGCAGGTAGAAAAGGTAGTGAAGCCACCGATTAAGATTGCGTTTTTGGGCGGTCTTAACGAAATCGGTAAGAACCTGACAGTTTTTGAGTGTAACGACGACATCGTTATTCTCGACTGCGGTATGGCTTTCCCTGACGGCGATATGCTTGGTGTTGACCTTGTTATCCCTGATTTCACTTATCTGGAGCAGAACAAAGACAGGGTAAAGGGCATTGTTATCACCCATGCCCACGAGGATCACATCGGCGGTCTGCCATATCTTCTTTCAAAGGTGAACGTGCCTATCTACGGTACAAGACTCACAGTAGGTCTGATTGAGAATAAATTAAGAGAGCATAGCCTTGATAAAGTTAATCTTCACGTTGTTGACGCAGGTAGCTGCGTCAAACTCGGTTGCTTTGATATCGAGCTTATCCACGTTAACCACTCAATCCCTGATGCAGTTGGTGTGGCTATTCACTCACCTGCAGGAACTGTTGTTCACACAGGCGACTTTAAAATCGACTGCACACCGATGTCAGGCGGTATGATTGACTTGTCACGTTTTGCACGACTCGGCGACGAAGGCGTGCTTGCACTTATGGCTGACAGCACAAACGCATCACGTCCGGGCTTTACCGCTACGGAGCAGACTGTTGCTGACAGCTTTGATACACTTTTCAGAAGAGCGATACACAGCCGTATTATCATCGCTACATTTGCGTCTAACATCAGCCGTGTACAGCAGATTATCAACTGTGCCGTTAAATTTGACCGTAAGGTTGCTTTTTCGGGCAGAAGTATGGTCAACTATATGAACGTAGCAAAGGAGCTCGGGTACTTAGAAGTTCCTGACAGCCTTATCATTGACATCGACCAGCTCAAGGACTACCCGATGGAAAAGATTGTACTTGTTACAACAGGTTCACAGGGTGAGCCGATGAGTGCTCTGTCACGTATGGCGTATTCTGACCACCGTAAAGTAAGCGTTGGTGCAGGCGATTTTATCATCATTTCAGCTAATCCGATTCCTGGTAACGAGCGTACTGTCGGCAACGTTGTTGACGAGCTGTTAAAGCGTGGATGCGAGGTAGTGCATGAGTCGATGTACGAGGTTCACGTTTCAGGTCACGCTTGTCAGGAGGAGCTTAAGCTCTTACACAGCCTTGTAAAACCTAAGTATTTCATCCCTGTTCACGGTGAGCAGAAACACTTAAGAAAGCATATGGATTTATCTCTGTCTTTGGGTATGAAGAGAGAGAACATCTTTATCGGTGACATCGGTAAGGTGGTTGAGCTTTCTGAAAGTGGGATGAAAGAGGTCGCTCCTGTACAGGCAGGCAAGGTGTTTGTTGACGGCCTTGGTGTAGGCGATGTCGGTTCTATCGTACTCAGGGACAGAAAACACCTCGGTCAGGACGGACTTATCATCATTGTTGCGTCACTCGACGTTTATGACGGTCACGTTATCAGCGGTCCTGATATTGTTTCCCGTGGTTTTGTATATGTCAGAGAAAGCGAAGGCCTGCTTGATGAGGTTAAAGAACGTGCACTGGAAATCCTTGAAGACTGTGCACGCAGAAACATCCACGAGTGGGGTGTTATCAAAAATAAAATCAAGGACGATGTTGCTAAGCTTATTTTACAGCGTACTCGCAGAAGTCCGATGATTTTACCTATTCTGATGGAAGTATAATTTCTTTTAAAGAATAATACTATTGATATTTCACTGAGGGGTAAAGGGAAATATACTTTAGATAAGGGGTATAGATTTGAAAAAACGTATCTGGACAGTAATGCCTATATACCTGATTTTTGTTGCGGTGATGCTTACCATGGCGTTTGCATCACTGCGATACAATAAAATACTGTTTTTCATCGAAGCCGGTGCTTCGCTTGTGCTTTTTGCAGTTGTGCTTATTATGATGCTTGATTTCAAAAAGTATTTAAGACAATCGGTGAAGGACTCTGTTTTGTCGGTGGCTGATATATCAGACGACTATATCGAGTCGTTCAAGCTCCCTACTGCCGTTATCGGCGAATACGGTGAGATACTGATGTACAACAAGCTGTTCAAACAGCTGTTCTTTAAATCTCACGATGCTGTGGGCGAGAGCATATTCAGCTATCTTAAAAACGACAGCCTTGACTCGCTACTAAATAGCGTGGGCTCGATTGATACAGAATTTGACGGCAAGAAGATTACTGTTTATCCGAGTAAGGTTGACAAGGGGTACACCATAACTGTTGTTGACAATACATATTTCAAGAATCTGGAAAAAGAATACTACGATACCAAAAAGTCGGTTGCTCTCGTTGTTTTTGACAATATCTATGACTTTATGTCAGACAGCGAGGAAGAGGCAACACAGGCTATGATTACTATCGAAAATCTGCTCTCACGCTGGGCTGTAAAGCACAACAGCCTTTATCGTAAACTCAGCGACAACAAGTACCTCATCATCTTTGATGAAAAGGTGCTTCACACTCAGGTTGAAAAGAAGTTCAAGATTTTGGATAAAGTCAGACAGGTTGAGGTTGGTTCACGAAATGCCACTATCTCTATCGGTATCGGCAGAGGCTGTAATACTCTCACAGAAAGCCACGCTTGTGCTAAAAAAGCCCTTGATATGGCACTGGGCAGAGGTGGCGATCAGGTTGCGATACTATACAAGGGTGAGTACGAATTCTTCGGCGGTGTATCAAAGGGTGTCGAGAGAACCAGCAAGGTAAGAGTGCGTGTTATCGCAGAGTCGGTAAAGAACGCTATCCTGTCCTGCGACAAGGTGCTCATTATGGGTCACAAGTTCTCTGACCTTGACTGTATCGGTGCGGCTACAGGAATTTACTCTACGGTTACAAAGGCTTTTTCAAAGCGTGCGTACATCGTGTGTGATATCGACAAGTCTATGGCTAAACCACTGATTGAAACTTTGTCACAGCGTAATAAAGATATGTTTATCACTGTTGACAGGGCACAGTCGCTGTGTAACGATAAAACCCTGCTTTTCGTTGTGGATACACATTCACCTGACTTCGTTGAAAGTCCTAAGGTCTACAAGGCTTGCAGTAAGGTTGTCGTAATTGACCACCACAGAAAGATGGTCAACTTTATTGATAATGCAGATGTTTTCTTCCACGAGCCGACAGCTTCTTCTGCATCGGAGATGGTGACAGAGCTCATCTCTTACTTAGGTGACGACGGGCTATCAAAAATCGAGGCAGAAGCACTGCTTTCAGGCATTATGCTTGACACAAAGAATTTTGTTATAAACACAGGCGTGCGTACATTTGAGGCTGCTGCTAATCTGAGAAAGAAAGCCGCTGACACTGTCACTGTACGCAGTATGTTTAGTAGTTCAATCGACACATATAAAGACAAACACAAGATTGTCGCAAAAGCTCAGGTTGTAAACCACTGTGCGATTTCAACGGTTGACGGCATTGTTAAAAATGCAAGACTCTTGAGTGCTCAGGCGGCTGATGAGATGCTGACAATCGAAGATGTCTACGCATCTTTTGTTATATCCCAGATTGACACAAAAACAGTTAATATTTCAGCAAGAAGCTACGGCAAGATAAACGTTCAGCTTATTATGGAAAAGCTGGGTGGTGGCGGTCACCAGAATATGGCGGCTGTACAGCTTTCGGACACTACTGTCGAGAAAGCTAAGGAAATGCTTACTTCTGCTATTAAATCAATATAAAGTACGTTGGAGGTATAGATTATGAAAGTTGTACTTTTACAGGATGTTAAAGGTTTAGGCAAGAAAGGCGAGCTCGTAAACGCAAGTGACGGCTACGCTCGTAACTTCCTTTTCCCAAAGAATTTAGCTAAAGAGGCTAATGCTCAGGCTATGAACGAACTCAAAAATGCCGAGGCATCAAAGCAGTATAAAATCGACACAGCTGTTGCTGCTGCAAACAAAGCAAAGTCAGAGCTCGAGGGTTCCACATTTGTTATGAGTGCTAAAGCAGGAAGTAGAGGCAAGCTTTTTGGTAGCATTACAGCAAAGGAAATCAGTGCCGAGATTAAAAAGCAGAAGGGCATTGACGTTGACAAGAGAAAGATTACACTCTCTTCTGATATCAAAACCTGCGGTATTTACGATGTTGAGATTAAGCTCTACACATCAATCACAGCAAAGGTGCAGGTAGAGGTTAAAGCTATCTAAGCGTCCGAGTGTTCGAGCCTTTCGTAGGGGTCGGCAATTTTGACGACCCGCTTATATCTAACCTTGCAATTTTGTATCACCCTTTATTCTATTAAGAAACGTCATAAATGCCGTTTTATACGGATGATACAGAAACATTTCAAATAATTGTAGGGGACGGGTTCTCCGTCCCGATATAACAGATAATAAATTATAGAGAGGCTATGCCCTCAAAATCACAATCACATTACACTATAGATAAGAAGGTGTTATTTTGGCAGACAAGAAAATCACAGCAGGTTACGATGGTTTGAAACTACCG
This sequence comes from Ruminococcus sp., assembly GCA_017473555.1. Lineage (GTDB taxonomy): Bacteria > Bacillota > Clostridia > Oscillospirales > Acutalibacteraceae > Ruminococcoides. Next base: position 14,202 of record JAFUKO010000112.1, read on the forward strand.
TACAGCCCTGAGGCTGAACAGGCGGTTATCGGTGCTATTCTGATGGAGCCTGACGCAATCGCCCGTGTTGCAGAAATATTGCCAAAATCTGATTACTTCTACGTTTCGACACACAGAATCATCTACTCTGTTATGCTGTCTATGTTCACACAGGGCAGGGTGATTGATGCTGTCACTGTGCTCGAAACTTTAAAGACTGAGAAAGCCTTTGACGAAGCGAGTGGCAAGACTTACCTTATGCAGCTTGCCGAGAGCTGTCCGTCAATTTCAAATATCGAGATTTACGCCCAGTATGTCAGGGATAAGTACGATGTGCGTATGCTTATCTCTGCGTCCCGTGATATCATCGAAGAAGCGTCTGACGGCGAGCTTGAACCGTCAATGCTGATTGACTCTGCCGAGCAGAAGATTTTTGATATCCGCAGAGGCAAGAATATTCAGGGCTTACAGCGACTTGACGAGGTTTTAGTCCAGACCTTTGACCGACTCGATTTATTAAACAGAGCTGATGAGTCTGTCAGACCTGTATCCACAGGCATCGGCGACCTCGACAGAGTTATCACAGGTCTTAACCGCTCGGACCTTATACTTCTAGCGGCTCGTCCTGGTATGGGTAAGACAAGCTTTGCACTTAATATCACAAAGAATGTTGCGTGTACTTCCAAAAAGACAGTAGCGTTCTTCTCGCTGGAAATGACCAAAGAACAGCTTGCGTCACGTCTTTTATCGTCCGAAGCACTTGTCGGCGGTACAAAGCTTAGAACAGGCAAGCTTACTGACGAAGAATGGCAACGTCTTATTTCAGCAGGCGATGTTCTTAACAAAGCTAATATCTACCTTGATGATACACCTGGTATCACGGTTTCTGAGATGAAAGCAAAGCTCAGGCGTTTAAAAGACGTTGATTTGGTTGTTATCGACTACCTCCAGCTTATGTCAGCAGGTGGCAGAAAAACCGATAACCGAGTTCAGGAGATTTCTGACATCACACGAAACCTCAAAATTCTGGCTAAAGAAATCAACGTACCTGTTATCTGCTTGTCACAGCTTTCTCGTGCGAGCGAACAGCGTACTGACCATAAACCACAGCTAAGTGACCTTAGAGATTCAGGTTCTATCGAGCAGGATGCTGATATTGTACTTTTCCTTTATCGTGAAGGCTACTATGATAAGGACAAGGGCGAGAATGTCGCAACTGCTGTTGACCAGAACAGCGGTGAGTGCTTAGTTGCTAAGAACCGTCACGGCGAAACATCGTCCGTTAAACTTCACTGGCAGGGCGAGTTTATGCGTTTTACTAGCGTGGAGGCTCACCGTGAAGCATAAGCTTGGTGCCGCTCTTGATAAGTATCTTATGCTTGATAGCTGTGACAAAGTTATTGTCGCTTTGTCCGGCGGAGCAGATTCTGTTGCGTTACTTCACTGTTTAAATTCTGTAAAAGAATTATACAATATCACGCTTTATGCCTGTCACCTAAATCATATGATAAGGGGAGATGAAGCTGAGCGTGACGAGAAGTTTGTGCGTGATTTGTGTTCTGCTTTAGGTATCGAGCTTTTTGTAAGAAAAGTCGATGTCGTAAAACTCGCACAAGAGCAAAAGCAGAGCCTTGAGCTTACAGGCAGAAATGTCCGCTACGAGTTTTTCAAGGAGCTCAGTGATAAACTGAGTGCTAAGGTAGCCACAGCTCACACGGCATCTGACAATGCTGAAACAGTGCTTTATAACCTCACACGAGGCACAGCTGTCACAGGACTTACAGGTATCCGTCCTGTGAGAGATTACATTATAAGACCACTGATTTTGTGCGTAAGGGAGGATATAGAGCGTTACTGTGATGAGAATAATCTGCAGTACGTTACCGACAGCACTAATCTTACTGATGATTACACTCGTAACAATATCCGTCACAATGTTGTGCCTGTACTCAAAGGCATCAATCCTGACTTTATGGATGCGGTCAGCCGTATGAGCGACACGATGATGGATGTGAAAATTTATTTAGATAAAATTTCTTTAATAGAAATAAAAAACTGTAAAACCGATTACGGCTATGACGCCAAAAAACTACTCGACCTTGACAAAGCTGTGCTTACACATTCGCTGTGTATGATAGCAAAAAACAGAGGCGTAGTTATTTCTAACCGCCACGTTGAGCTTATTATCGATGCACTTAAAAACGGCGGTGCGGTTGATTTAGAAAACGGCAAGCGTGCTGTGTGTAAACAGGGCGTTCTAAGAATTGTTGACAGCTCTTTGTCAGAAAGTTGTGACAAAGCTGACGAGGTTGCGTTTTCAGGTAGCGGATTTGCAGAATATATTTCCAAAGAAGAATTAAAAAATGTTAACAAAAAGTTATTAATTAACTGTATCAACTGTGATATAATCACAGACAGTACGGTTATAAGGACAAGAAAAGAGGGTGACACGTTCACTCTCTGCAACAGAAACGTCACAAAATCGCTCAAAAAGCTTTTTAACGAGCTGAAAATTCCTGCAGAAAAACGCAGTGAGCTTAAGCTCATCGCAAACGGCAGTAACGTTTTGTGGATTGAAGGCATCGGCGTTTCAGAATATGGCAAGGTTAATAGTAATACTGAGGGTGCTTACTTGATTACAGGGGGAAATTATGATTAATGATGTGGAAAGAGTTTTAATAACTCAACAAGAAATCGAAGAAGCTGTACAGCGTATCGCTAAGCAGATTGAAAAAGACTACGAGGGCAAGGAAGTCCTTTTTGTCGGACTGTTAAAGGGCAGTATTGCGTTTATGGCTGACCTTATCAAAGCATATGATAAAACCTGTACCATAGACTTTATGGCTGTGTCATCATACGGTGCCGGTACAGAAAGCTCAGGCAGAGTCAATATCGTAAAAGACCTGTCCCAGCCGATTGACGGCAAAGACATCGTGATTGTCGAGGATATTATAGACTCAGGCAATACTCTGTCATTTATCAAAGCGTATTTTGCCGCTAAAAACGCTAACTCAGTAAAAATCTGTACTCTGCTCAACAAACCATCACGCAGAGTAGTTGATATAGACGTTGATTACATAGGCTACGATATCCCTGATGAATTTGTTATCGGATACGGCCTTGACTACAACGAGCACTACAGAAATCTCCCTTATGTTGGAGTTTTAAAACGCAGTGTTTACTCATAATTTTGTGTGAATATATCAATACTAATGTAAGGAGTGAATAGTATTGGAAAATAAAAATCCAAACAAGTTAAAAGGTCTGCTTGTATACATCGGCATTCCTGTTATCGTAATTCTGATTGCGGCTTGGTTTTTCTCTCTCAATCAGGTCGAAAAGCCAACCTACTCAGAAATGGTGTCTTACTTCGAGGACCAGAAGGTAACCGAGTTCTCCGTCAACGGAAATTCTGCGTTGCTTACTGTCAAGCTTGAGGACGGCACAAAGGTTGAGCACAAGCTGATGGACTGGGAAACCTTCAAAGAAGATGTGTGGGATGATATCGAAAAGTACAACGAAACCCACGCAGAGGATATGAAGATTGATCTTATCCCAAGCTCTGACAGCTCATTCTGGGTTGAACTTATCCCGACAGCTATCTTGGTTATCGTATTCATCGTTTTCTGGATCTTCCTTATGAAGAGAATGGGCGGCGGTGGAATGGGCTCAAAGGAGCTCAATTTCGGTAAAGCCAAGTTTAAAAACAGTGCTGACGAAAAGAAAAAGACTACCTTTGATGATGTCGCAGGTGCTGACGAAGAAAAGGAAGAGCTCAAGGAAATCGTAGAATTCCTCAAAGCTCCTGATAAATACAACGCACTGGGTGCCCGTATCCCTAAGGGCGTGCTTTTAGTCGGACCTCCTGGTACAGGTAAAACACTTCTTGCTAAGGCTGTTGCAGGCGAAGCAGGTGTTCCGTTCTTCTCAATTTCAGGTTCTGACTTTGTTGAGATGTTTGTCGGTGTCGGTGCATCACGTGTACGTGACCTTTTCGAAACAGCAAAGAAGAACTCACCTTGTATTATCTTTATCGACGAGATTGACGCCGTAGGTCGCCAGCGTGGTACAGGTCTTGGTGGTGGTCACGATGAGCGTGAGCAGACATTAAACCAGTTGCTTGTTGAAATGGACGGCTTCGGTGCTAACGAAGGCGTAATTATGATTGCGGCTACTAACCGTGCCGATATCTTAGACCCTGCACTTTTACGTCCGGGTCGATTTGACCGTCAGGTGCTTGTCGGCTATCCTGATATTAACGGTCGTGAGGCTATTCTTAAAGTTCACGCACGAGAGAAGCCTCTTGCTCCTGATGTAAACTTAAAAACTATCGCTAAAACAACAGCAGGCTTTACAGGTGCTGACTTGTCTAACCTCTTGAATGAGGCCGCACTGCTTTCAGCCAGAAAAGATAAAAAGGCTATCACAATGGCTGAGATTGAAGAAGCTACAATCAAGGTTGTTGTAGGTACAGAGAAGAAGAGCAGAGTTATGTCTGACCACGAGAAAAAGCTCACAGCTTATCACGAGGCAGGACACGCAATCGCATTCTATGCTTGCGAAACTCAGGACCCTGTACACCAGATTTCTATTATCCCACGTGGTATGGCTGGCGGTTACACAATGCCACTGCCTACTGAGGATAGGTCATACTGCTCTAAGAAAGAGATGCTCGAGGATATCATCGTAGCTTTGGGCGGACGTGTTGCAGAAGCGTTAGTATTAAATGACATCTCAACAGGTGCGTCAAACGATATCGAAAAGCTCACCAAAACTGCCCGTAATATGGTTATCCGTTACGGTATGAGTGATACTTTAGGTCCAATCAACTACGGCTCAGGCTCTAACGAAGTGTTCATCGGTCGTGATATGGGTCAGGTCAAGGATTATTCTAACGAAACTGCCGCTAAGATTGACAAGGAAGTTCACGACATCGTTACAGATGCGTACAAGAAGACCGAGGATATTTTAAACGCTCATATGGATAAGCTCCACGAGGTTGCTGGCTACCTCATCAAACATGAGAAGATGAGCGGCGAAACCTTTGAGCAGATTATGAATAACACTTATGTGGAAGAAGTTGAGGACAGCGTTCTCTAAGAACGCTGTCGCGATATAAATTAATCGATTTGTGATATGTACGGTGGTACGCGATATACTTGCAGTGCGATATGTGTCTTTCGACACATGAATTTATATCATATCGCAATCAGATTATATCGCATAAAATATATCGCACGAGCAAAGCGAGTATATCTCAGAAAGAAGTATTTATGAAAGATAAAACCATAAAAGAACTGGCTGTGGAACTTACTATTCAGACCACAGCTGTTTGTGACGGTATCAAGGGTCGCTCAGTATTTGTTAATCAACTGTTGCGTTCTTGCTCGTCTATTGGTGCTAATTCTTTTGAAGCTAAGTACGCCCAAAGCAAAGCTGACTTTATCAATAAATTAGAGATAGCACTAAAGGAATGTTACGAAACACAGTATTGGTTGGAAATTCTTTATAAGATCAATTCTATTGATGGTACAACGTATAAAGAACTAAATGATAAATGTGGTACTATAAGAAGAAAATTGATTTCCTCGATTACTACTGTCAAGAGTAAACTTTGATTTGTCAAATTGGTTTATATTACAAGAATGTTGCGATGTTAATTCTCTAAAAGAATAATAATCAAGGACGGGGCGGACGGTTGTTCGCCTCGTTTTGGACTAATAATCTAAGTTTGGAGGTGCGCTATGTCATCGGATAAAATTGTTATAAAAGGTGCCAGAGAGCACAATCTGAAAAATATTGACGTTGAAATCCCTAGGGACAAGCTTGTTGTTATGACTGGTCTTTCAGGCTCGGGCAAGTCATCCCTTGCGTTTGATACTATCTATGCCGAGGGTCAGCGCAGATATGTTGAGAGCCTGTCGTCATATGCGAGAATGTTTTTAGGACAGATGGAAAAGCCGTCTGTTGACTCTATCGACGGACTTTCTCCTGCGATTTCTATCGACCAGAAAACTACGTCAAAAAACCCTCGTTCAACTGTCGGCACAGTGACAGAAATTTACGACTACCTGCGTTTGCTTTATGCAAGAATCGGTGTGCCACACTGTCCTGTCTGTGGCAAGGCTATACAACAGCAGACGGTTGACCAGATTGCTGACAAGGTGCTCGAGCTTAAAGAGGGCACAAAAATCCAGATTATGGCACCTGTCATCAGAGGTAAAAAGGGCGAGCATAAAAAGGAGTTCGAAAGTGCCCGAAAATCAGGCTTCGCAAGAGTTAGGGTTGACGGCATAATCTATGACTTGTTTGAAGAAATAGTTCTCGAAAAGAATAAAAAACACACAATCGAAATCGTTGTTGACCGACTTGTGGTTGGCGGTGATATTACATCACGTCTTGCTGACAGCATCGAGGTTGCGTCTAAACTTGCTCACGGCATCATTGTTGTCAATGTGCTCGATGGCGAGGATATGACTTTCTCCCAGAACTACGCTTGTCCTGAGCACGGAGTCAGCATTGAGGAGCTGTCACCACGAATGTTTTCGTTTAATAACCCGTTTGGTGCGTGCGAAAAATGTACAGGTTTAGGCGTGTTCTTACGAGTTGACCCTAGGAAAATAATTCCTGATAAGAATAAAAGCATTTCTCAGGGAGGTCTTAAAGGCTCTGGCTGGGCGCTTGAGGGCAACTCAATTGCACTGATGTATCTTGAGGGTCTTGCCGAAAAATACAATTTCTCGCTTGACACTCCGATAAAAGACATCCCAAAAGACGTGATTGATAAAATCCTCTACGGTACAAACGGTGAGGAGCTTAAGCTTGTTCGAAAAGGTATGTGGAAAGCAGGCGAGTTCTACAAGGCGTTTGAGGGTATTATCCCTAACCTTGAGCGACGTTTCAAGGAAACAGGCAGTGCGTGGATCAAAGATGAAATCCAGAGCTATATGACAGAAATTCCGTGTGACGAATGTGGTGGCAAGCGTCTTTCAAAAATCAGCCTTTCTGTCACTGTAGGTGATGTTAACATCTCCGACTTGTGTGATATGTCGGTTGTGAATATCATCAGATTTTTTGAGTCTCTTGAGCTTAACGAGCGTGATTCTATGATAGCCGAGCCGATTTTACGAGAGATTAACTCAAGACTCAGTTTCTTAAAGAGCGTCGGTCTGTCATATCTCACCTTATCACGAAGTGCAGGAACTCTCTCTGGTGGTGAGAGCCAGCGTATCAGACTTGCGACACAGATTGGTTCATCACTTATGGGTGTGCTTTACATCCTTGACGAGCCTAGCATCGGTCTGCACCAGCGTGATAATTCAAAACTGCTCGATACATTAAAGCACCTGCGTGACATCGGCAACACGGTTATCGTTGTCGAACACGATGAGGATACTATGCGTACCGCCGACCATATCATCGACATAGGTCCTGGTGCAGGTGTGCACGGCGGTAACGTTGTCTGTGCAGGCGATATAAATGACATTATGGCGTGCGATGAGTCCGTTACGGGTCAGTATCTCAGCGGTAAACGTGAGATTTCTGTGCCTGAAAAACGTAGAAAAGGTAACGGCAACTTCCTTGTAATCAAGGGTGCGTCACAGAATAACCTGAAAAATATCAATGTTAAAATTCCTTTAGGGAAATTTGTTTGTGTCACAGGTGTGTCAGGCTCGGGCAAATCTTCGCTGATTAACGAGATTTTGTACAAGCATCTGGCGTCTGAACTCAATAAAGCTAAAACCACCCCTGGCGAGTTCAAAGAAATGCAGGGTGTCGAGTTCCTCGATAAGGTTATCGCGATCGACCAGAGCCCAATCGGACGTACTCCACGTTCAAACCCGGCGACATATACAGGCGTGTTTACTGATATCAGAGAGCTGTACGCATCTACTCAGGACGCTAAAATGCGAGGCTACAACTCGGGCAGATTCTCGTTTAACGTAAAAGGCGGCAGATGCGAAGCCTGTCAGGGCGACGGAATACTCAAAATCGAGATGCATTTTCTGCCTGACATTTACGTGCCTTGTGAGGTGTGTAAGGGCAAGAGGTATAACAGAGAAACTCTTGAAGTAAAATACAAAGGCAAGACTATCTACGACGTGCTTGAGATGACGGTCGAAGAAGGACTCGAGTTCTTCAAAAATATGCCTAAAATCGCTAGAAAGCTCCAGACTCTATACGATGTGGGCTTAGGCTATATCAAAATCGGTCAGCCTGCTACAACTCTGTCAGGCGGTGAGGCACAGCGTGTCAAGCTCTCAACCGAGCTGTCAAAGCGTTCCACAGGCAAAACTGTGTATATTTTAGACGAGCCAACCACAGGTTTGCACATAGCCGATGTTCACAAGCTGACAGACGTATTGCAGAAGCTTGTTGACACCGGCAACACGGTGATTGTCATTGAGCACAACTTAGACCTTATTAAAACAGCCGACCACATTATCGACCTCGGTCCTGAGGGTGGTGACGAAGGCGGTACAATTGTTGCACAGGGTACGCCTGAACAGGTCGTAAAAGTCAAGGAGTCTTACACAGGACAGTATTTAGCTCCGCTCTTGAAAAAATAATATCGTATTATACTTAAAGGTTGCATAGAAATATGCAGCCTTTCTTTTTTTGTAAACAAATGGTTACAGATACAAAGTAATTGCATAAAACTATGCAATTTTTCTCGTTTTTTCAGGTTAAGTGGGAGGTGAATTATGGACAACAATTACATCTCACGAGCTGAGCACGATGAGTATGTGAAGCGAATGGATGATGAACACAGAAGAATGAACAATCGTATAGTCATTCTTGAAAAGTCAGGTCAGCAGATGCAATCGCTTATAAATAATGTCGGCAAAATGGCTGTCAATATGGAGCATATGGTTGAAGAACAGCGTAGCCAGAGCGAACGTCTTGAGCGACTTGAAAAACTGCCCCTTAATAACTGGAACATTGTAAAAAGCGGTGTATATAATGCTATTGGAGCATCTATAGGCGGTGCGATAATAGCGGCAATTTTATTTTTTCTTTAAGGAGAATGTATATGAAAATAAACTGGAAAGTACGTTTCAAAAACCCAATGTTCTGGGCTGGGATAATTGTGGCTGTTGTTGCTACCGTTACGGCTCAGCTTGGACTTAGTATTGACAGCATCACCACTTGGTCACAGCTGTTCGTAGCTCTAAAAGAAGCTGTTTGTGACCCTGTGGTGGTTGTGGCGGTTGTTACAGCAGTGTATAACGCAGTAATCGACCCGACAACAAAGGGTGTGTGTGACAGCAAAGATGCTTTAAAATACGATAAACCAAAGGAGGACTAAGCTTGGCATATAAAATTTATCTTTCACCATCAAATCAGAGTGGCAATAAATACGCAACAGGCTCTACAAATGAAATGGCACAGTGTGACAAAATCGCAAAAGCCGCATCAGGCGCACTCACACGATGCGGATTTTCTGTCAAAGTAGGCAAGAGCGGTGACACAATGCAGAACCGTTGTAACGAGTCCGATGCTTTTAAGGCTGACATTCATATGCCTATTCATACAAATGCGTTTGATGCAAAAACAACAGGCGGTACGCTCGTTATGCTGTACAAAAGCACAGCAGAGCACAACAAGGCAGGCAAAGCTCTGCTTGATGCTGTTGCAAAAATCTCACCGGGCAAAGACTATGCGCTGAGATATCGCACAGATTTGTTTGAACTGTCTGCACCTGCTGCTAAGTCACTGTATCTTGAAGTTGAGTTTCACGATACAAAGACAGGCTCTGACTGGATAAGAAACAATATTACTAATATCGGCGAAGCAATCGCAAAAGGTATGTGTAGCTATTTTGGTGTGACCTACAAAGCCCCATCAAGCACACCGACAAAACCGTCAACAGGCGATACAAAGAAGCTGTATTATGTGCAGGCGGGTGCTTTTTCAAGCAAAGCTAATGCTGACGCTATGGTTTCAAAGCTCAAAAAAGCAGGCTTTGATGCAATAATTAAAACAGAATAATTCTATATTAGCATTTTAATTTCTTCCATTTATATATAGATAAAGCGAAAAGGACGGCAACAAACCGTCCTTTTTGTGTTGTATGAAGAATAGTATTATGGTATAATTATTTTAATGATGCAAAATATGTGAGGTGGTAGTGTGAAAAACTCCAGTAATGCAACTATAACTGATTATGTGGAGTGGCGAGGTGACCTTGAGTTTACCCGTGATAAGCTCAACGAGGTTGACTGTCTGATTTTTTCGTCGCTTGCATATATGAACCTTGATGAAGCCCAATTTGCCAGCACAGCTATCCTTGCGAGTGCACCAACTCTTGAACAGGTTTACGCTGATGTTAAAAACGTCAAATGCTTTGGCAGTATGTTTTTACCGTTGATGAGCCAGTGTGCATCATCTGCAAGATTTAAGAACACCAAAGTTATGTACTACAAGTCTATTATTGATTTAGAGGAGCAGACCCAGTTTAGTGCTGTTACCTTTGTTCTGGAGTCGGGTGAGGCTGTGGTTGCTTTCAGGGGTACTGACGACAGTTTAGTCGGCTGGCAGGAGGATTTCAATATGGCGGTAGGTACAATCCCTGCTCAGAAGCACGCCCGACGTTACCTCTGTGATGTAGCTGATACTCTCACTGATAAACAAATTTACGTTGTCGGACATTCAAAGGGCGGTAACCTTGCGGTATGGGCATCAGCCTATTTGTACGATGTTCATTTTGACAGACTAAAAAAGGTGTACGATTTTGACGGCCCCGGCTTTTACGGTGACTTTACTGACAGCGAGGAGTATCAGAAAATAGTCCCTAAAACCACTAAATACGTAGTTGATGCGTCAATCATCGGCATGCTTTTATCCAGTGCGACACCACAGGTTGTTGTAGAAAGCACTAAGCATATCTCTATTATCCAGCATCTTACAAGCACATGGGTGGTATGTGGTACGAGTCTTAGCCATATGCGACAACGCTCAAACCGAGGTCTTAATTCTCAGGCTGTCATCGAAGAGCTTATCGAAAGCCTGACTTTTGAAGAACGCAAACAGCTTACTTCAATGCTCGGTGATATCGTCGAGTCATCTAATATAAAGGCATTTTCTGAGCTCAAATCTATCGAAGCTATACCGAAGGTGTTTGATATGATTAAGAACAGTGCCGTTAAGGACGAGGATAAACAGCTGATGCAGACGATTCTCCGCAGAGTAGCTGTTATTATCAAGAATCGTGCTATCGGCAACGTTTCACTTGATGTATTTGACAGGTTCCGTCTTGAGGGTAAAAAGTGATATAATTCTATAGTAGAATAATAAAACTGCAAATCATGGAAATTGACTCGTAAAGTTGAGCAAAAATCCTGTGATTTGCGGTTTTTTAGTGCATTATAGACAAAATATACACGGTGATCACTACATTGATTGGTCTAAAAGACGCTTGACTTTACTATGCTAAAACGTTAAAATGGTAACACACTAATTCACGAAGGAGAATAACAATGAAAAGAATTTTAGCTTTAATAATGGCAGTTTTAATGATGAGTGTTATGTTTGTTGGTTGTGGTGCTGACACAACAGCTGACGCTACTAAGGACGAGGCTGTAGCTTCTGACTTAGCTTACATTCAGGATAAGGGTACACTCGTTGTAGGTATCACAGACTACGCTCCAATGAACTACAAGGACGACAACGGCGAGTGGACAGGCTTTGATACAGAGTTTGCTCAGGCAGTTGGTGCTAAGCTCGGCGTTACTGTTGAGTTCATCGAGATCAACTGGGACAACAAGTTCTTAGAGCTCGATTCAAAGTCAATCGACTGTATCTGGAACGGTATGACAATCACAGAGGAAACTAAGCTTAACGCTTCAGTTACTAACCCATACGTTGAGAATGCTCAGGTTGTTGTTATGACAGCTGAGAACGCTAAGAAGTACACTACAGCTGAGTCAATGGCTGACCTTTCATTTGCGGCAGAGGCTGGTTCAGCAGGTGAAGCTACAATCAACGACAACGGCTGGACAAACTACACAGCAGTTAAGGCTCAGAGCGATGCATTACTCGAGGTTGCTTCAGGTTCATCTGACGCTTGCGTTATCGATATCACAATGGCTAACGCTATGACAGGTGAGGGCACAAGCTACGCTGACCTTACACAGGCTTTAAAGCTCAACACAGAGCAGTACGGTATCGCTTGCAGACAGGATTCAGACCTCACAGCAAAGATCAACGAGATTATGTCACAGCTTATTTCTGACGGCACACTCGAAGCACTTGCTCAGAAGTACGAGCTCGCACTTGTAAAATAATTTGATTATTTAGGCATTTTAATACATATGACGGTGCAAAGCTGGCGGATTATGTCCGTCAGCTTTAATCACTGTATTGGGTAGGAAGGAAATTTTATGTTCGGTGAAGTAACACTAAGTCTGCTCAAGGGCTTTGGCGTGACCTGCGAAGTGTTTGCGTTAACACTGCTTTTTGCACTGCCGCTTGGTCTTATCATCAGCTTTGGTTCTATGAGCAAATTCAAGCCTTTAAAATGGCTGTGCAAGGTGTTCGTTTGGTGCATACGAGGTACACCGCTTATGCTCCAGATGATCGTTGTGTACTACGGTCCGGGTTTAGTCGGCAAATGGGCACAGGGGATTGAAGACCCTAGTTTTCTCATCACTTGGCTCTCTAGCTGGACAGTATTTGACCGTTTTGTAGCGGTGCTTGTTGCGTTTATCATCAACTATGCCTGCTATTTTTCAGAGATTTATCGTGGTGGTATTGAAGCTATCCCTGTTGGCCAAAAAGAGGCAGGACAGGTGCTCGGTATGAAGAAATCCCAGCTTTTCTTTAAGGTAACACTTTTGCAGGTTATCAAAAGAATTGTGCCACCGATGAGTAATGAAATCATAACACTCGTCAAGGATACTTCTCTGGCACGTATCATCGCTGTATACGAGATTATCTACGCAGGCGAGCGTTTTATCAAAGCAGAAGGTCTTATCTGGCCACTGTTCTACACAGGAGCATTCTACCTGATTTTCTGTGGTGTGCTCACACTGTTATTCGGATACATCGAGAAGAAACTCGACTATTTCAGAGGTTAATGCTATGGCAATGTTAGAAGTCAAAGGTATAAATAAAAAATTCGGCAAAATCGAGGTTTTAAAGGGCATCGATTTTGAGCTTAATCGTGGCGAGGTTTTGTCAATCATCGGTTCATCAGGCAGCGGTAAAACCACTCTGCTTCGTTGTATGACCTTTTTGGAAACAGCCGAAAAAGGTACTGTAACAGTTGATGGTGACTGCGTTTTTGATGCAGATGAAGAGAACCGCATCAGTTCAAAAGAAGCTCGTCGTCGCCAGCTTATTTTCGGACTTGTTTTCCAGAGCTTTAACCTGTTCCCACAGTACACGGTTCTTGACAACGTGTGTCTTGCACCAAAGCTTTTAGCAAAGGATAGACCGGATTTCAGGGCTAACAAAAAGGCTATTTACGAGGAAATCGAGAACAACGCCAGAAAGCTCATCGAGCGTGTCGGTATGACACCTCGAATTGATATGTATCCATGCCAGCTTTCAGGTGGTCAGCAACAGCGTGTGGCTATTGCAAGAGCGTTGGCGCTTAATCCTAAAATTCTGTGCTTTGATGAGCCGACATCAGCACTTGACCCTGAGCTTACAGGCGAAGTGCTAAAAGTTATCCGTTCTTTAAAGGACGGTGACTGCACAATGGTTATTGTTACTCACGAGATGAATTTTGCACGTGAAGTATCAGACAAAATTATCTTTATGGACGAGGGTGTAATCGCAGAGCAGGGTACTCCTGACATACTCGTTAACCCGTCCACCGACCGACTCAAAGCGTTTTTAAATGCGTTTAATCAGTAAAAGTTTATCTGTTATTCTAAAGATATAGCCAAAAAGCCTCCCGATTTGGGAGGCTTTTATGTTAGCGAAACTTCTTGAATATATTTTTGTATTGTGGTAAAATTTGAGTCGGTATTTTGTAAAAAATAGCGGAGGGTAAAATGAAAAAATTCATTTCGATACTGCTTATACTTATCTTAGCTTTGAGCGGTATGTGCATTTGTGTAAATGCAGAGGGAGATTATCCCGAGGACGAAACATTCTTCGAGGGTGACTATGAGTATGCGATAAGGGACGACGGCACCGCCGAAATCAGAGATTACCTTGGAAATGACAGTGAAGTCACTGTACCATCAAAAATAGCAGACTACGATGTATCAAAGCTCGCTGTTTACTCATTTCAGGATTGCGAGAACCTTGAGTCTATTACAATACCTGATACTGTGACAGCTATCGCAGACGGAGTTTTCTCGGGATGTGTATCGCTGACTGATGTCAAGATTCCTGATACTGTTACTATCATCGGTGCGTGGGTGTTTGCAGATTGCTTTTCACTTGAGTCTATAAGTATTCCGAAAAGCGTGACAAAGATTACACACAACGCTTTTTCACGATGCAACAGCCTGTCTAAGATAGACGTAAGCTATCAAAACGCAAAATATGACAGCAGAGAAAACTGCAACGCTATCATTGAGAGTTCAACAAACAAGCTGATTGTTGGCTGTAAGGGTAGCACTATTCCTAATACTGTACAGGTAATCGGCGAGGATGCTTTTTCGTGTTGTTACACTCTAGAGAATATCACTATCCCTGAGTCGGTAGAAAAAATCGAGGACAGAGCGTTTATGTTCTGTAGTTCTTTAAAAGAAATAAAAATCCCGAGTTCTGTCAAAAGTGTGGGCGAGTGGGCATTTTCAAACTGTACATCTCTTGCTACTGCTGAGGTTAAGGCTCCACTTGAAAAACTCAGCGGATGGACGTTTGCTGATTGTTCATCGCTGACTTTGGTCAACATTCCCGATACAGTCAATACTTTAGGCGAGAGTGCTTTTGTCGGATGTTCGTCGCTGAAAAGTATTGAGATTCCTGAGTCGGTAAAACGCATAAATGACTGGGTGTTCTGCAACTGTTCTTCACTTAGTGATGTGAAGTTGCCTGACGGTTTAGAAAAGATTGGTTACGAGGCTTTTTCAAACTGCGTTTCTTTAAAGAGTGTTGTGATACCTCAGTCTGTCAACAGCATCGGCTTTGGTGCTTTTTACGGATGCGGTACAGAGTACATTGTTGTGTTAAGCCCTCAGTGTAATATACAGAGCGATTCTGACCATTCTTACACAGTGATGAAAGACACTGTCGTTTACTCAACCTACGGCTCTACTGCTGAAAAATTTGCAAACGAAAACTCGCTACAGTTTCTGCCATATTGTAAGGCTCCGTCTTTTTCACATAATGAGGTAGTGTTAGAGGGCAAGCCTGCTACTGATGATGAATCCGGATTTACAGACGGCTTACAGTGCACTATCTGTAACGAGATAACAAAACAGCAGGAGGAAATCCCTTCGCTTAGGGGTATCCTTGGCGATGTTGATGGTGACTTGGAGGTTTCCGTAATGGATGCGACCGCTATCCAGCTCCATGTAGCCAGAATGACTCTGCTTGATGACAGCGTGTTGCACTTAGCTGACACCGACAAGGACAATGATATCTCGGTAATGGACGCAACTGCAATCCAGCTTTATGTAGCCCGCATAATAACTGAGTTCTGATATGGCTGTATGCATAAAATGTGCATAAAACAGCATAATTATGCGAATGTATGCAAATATACAAGTCTTGTGAATTGATGCGTACTAAGGCTGATTTTAAAAACTGTATGCATATATTCATAGTAGTTTGCATAATGTATAGTGAATTTTGATACTGTTGCACTAAAATTGTCGTGCATACTTGTGAATATCACTAAAGATTGAATATTTATGCAAATATTGCTTGCATATTTAATTCATATGGTGTATAGTAGTGACAGTTGAAAAAACTAGTGCGTAACTAAATTTTTATTTAAAGAGGTAATTATTATGAAAAAGATTCTTGCACTTATTCTTGCTATCCTTATGGTAGCATCACTCGCTGCTTGTGGCGGCGCAAATGACACAGACACTGCTACTGCTGATGACGCTAAGCCAGAGCTCGTTATGGGTACAAACGCTGCGTTCCCTCCATACGAGTTTTACGCTGAAGACGGCGAAACAATCATCGGTATCGACGCTGAAATCGCTCAGGCAGTTGCCGACAAGCTTAATATGAAGCTCACAATCAAAGATATGGAATTCGATTCACTTTTAACTGCTGTTCAGTCAGGCGCTGTTGATATCGTATTCGCTGGTCTTACAGTAAACGAAGAGCGTAAGCAGTCTGTTGACTTCTCAATGACATACGCTACAGGCGTTCAGGTTATCATCGTTAAGGAAGATTCAGATATCGCAACAGTTGACGATTTATCAGGCAAGACAATCGGTGTTCAGGCTGGTACAACAGGCGACATCTACTGTACAGATGAGTTTGGTCAGGAGAACGTTAAGCAGTTCACAAACGGTGCTTTAGCTGTTGCTGCTTTACAGAACGGTCAGGTTGACTGTGTTGTTATCGACAACGAGCCTGCTAAGTCTTTCGTTGCTGCAAACGACGGCCTCAAGATTTTAGACACAGAGTACGCTGTTGAGGACTACGCTGCTGCTATCTCTAAGGAGAACACAGAGCTCACAGCTAAGGTTAACGAAGCTATGGAGGCTTTAAAGGCTGACGGCACAATCGATAACATCCTTGCTAAGTACATCAAGGCTGAGTAATTTTAGAGAATAAAGTTTTGCGATAGGGACGGTGTTTTTACCGCCCCTATCATTTGCGTTATAAAGAGGACTTTTTATGAGTATGATTTCTTTTTCAGGCTGGCTTTCTGATATGCCCCAGTGGTTTCAGGAGTGGCCCGAGTGGATACAGAATTTTGTGTTCCAGCTGTACCAGACCTTCATATATCAGGACCGTTATATGTTCTTTGTCAACGGTCTCAAAATCACCTTCATCGTTACAATCGGTGCGTTGATTCTTGGTACTATCATCGGTCTGTTTATCGCTATCATCCGTGTGTCCCACGACTCGGTTACAGAGAAAAAGCCTAATTTCTTATTAAGAATTATGAATCGCATCTGTATCTGGTATCTTACCATTATCCGTGGTACTCCTATGATGGTACAGCTGCTTATCATGGGCTTTGTAGTTATGGTGCCTAATACAGAAACCGAGTGTATTATCTGCGGTATCGTGACTCTGGGTATAAACTCTGGTGCTTATGTTGCTGAGATTGCCCGTTCAGGTATTATGTCGATTGATAGTGGTCAGATGGAAGCAGGACGTTCAATGGGCTTTAACTATGTGCAGACAATGTGGTACATCGTTATCCCACAGGCGTTTAAGAACATTCTGCCGGCTTTAGGCAACGAGATGATTACACTTTTAAAGGATACTTCACTTGTGTCAGTTATTGCACTGAGAGATGTCACAAAGCAGACACAGAACATCGTATCCCTTACATATCAGGCGTATGTTCCGTACATATCATTAGCAGTTATCTATCTTGTGATTGTTATGATTATGACTAAACTTCTGAGCATCTTGGAGAGGAGGCTGAGAAAGAGTGAGCGATAATGTACTTATCAAGGTTACTGACCTTAAGAAGCACTACAATGGTGGCGAGATAAAAGCTCTCGACGGCGTTTCAATCGATGTAAAAGAGGGCGAGGTTATCGTTATTATCGGACCATCAGGTTCGGGTAAATCTACCTTACTGCGTTCTCTGAACTTGCTCGAGTATCCGACCTCGGGTAGCATTGTCTTTGATGACGTTGAGATTACCGACCCTAAAACAAACATCAATCTCCATCGTCAGAAAATGGGAATGGTTTTCCAGCATTTTAATCTTTTCCCACATATGACTATTATGAAAAACCTGACTATTGCTCCGATTAAGCTCCTCAAAATGGATAAAGACCAAGCCGAGAAAAAGGCGCTGGAGCTACTGGACAGAGTAGGCTTAAAGGACAGAGCAGATGCTTATCCTAGCCAGCTGTCAGGTGGTCAGAAACAGCGTATCGCAATCGTGCGTTCACTTTGTATGAATCCACAGGTTATGCTCTTTGACGAGCCGACCTCAGCACTTGATCCAGAGATGGTAGGCGAGGTACTCGATGTTATGAAAGAGCTTGCAAACGAGGGTATGACAATGGCGGTTGTTACACACGAAATGGGCTTTGCACGAGAGGTAGGCACACGAGTTGTGTTTATGGACGGTGGCGTGATTATTGAGCAGGGCACACCTGACGATATCTACAACCATCCGCAGTCAGACCGTTTAAAGGACTTTTTGGCAAAAGTTTTAATCTGATTATAATAACGTATAATAAATAACGTATCATAGGGAGGGCGGACGCTCTCCCTTTTTTATGTCTATGTAGAGGTGTAGTAGCTGAAAATACTGCTCATAGGCTTACACACTCATAAGTGTATTTAGACGCATCGTAAAAGTATGTAGACGTTGTAGACGCCAAAATAATAGGTTTATATATTTACTTTTTTATAGACGCTAACTTTTTACCTGCAACATCTGCAACATAAAGTTTGCAGTAATTAAGCTGTTAGATTCCTATCCTTGTGCTGTGAATGTAGCAGGTGTAGCAGCAAATATATTAGGTTTTATATTTCTCTCTTTATAGAAAACTAACTTTTTACCTGCTACATCTGCTACACAAAGTTTGCAGTAATTAAGCTGTTGAAATATTCTTATCTTTGTGTTAAAATAATAATTCAATATAATTTTACGAGGTAAGACGATGGACAATTTCAAGAAAATTGTTGCTGAAAATATAATTAAACTCCGCACATCTAAAGGTATGACTCAGGCTGAGCTTGGCGAGATGCTCAGCTATTCTGATAAATCTATCAGCAAATGGGAGAGAGCGGACGCTCTGCCTGACGCCTATGTTCTCAAAAAGATAGCCGACGTATTTGATGTCACAGTTGATTATCTTCTGAACGAGCACTCACCTGATGAGAAGATTGTTGTAGAAAAACCACGCACCTACAGCCGTACTGTGATTTCGGTCATCACTGTGATAGGTATCTGGACGCTTGCACTGTTTGCATTTGTCATCACCTGGCTGTGCAGTATGCCTACTCCGCTGATTTTTGCGTACACCGTTCCTGTGTCGCTCATAGTGCTTTTGGTGCTCAATTCAGTGTGGGGTATCGGCAAGCTCAATATGTTCATTATTTCTGGTATTGTGTGGGGACTCATCACCTGTGTGTATCTCACATTTTACCAATCCAACTGGTGGCAGCTGTTTATTATCGGCTTCCCGGCACAGATTATTATTATCTTAAGCTTCTTCATCAAGAAGAAACGCAGTCAGTGACTTTGGTCAGTGATTTTTGCTTTTTACATCTCAAAAACCTAGTGTTTAAGCCAACTCCACGATTAGTAGAGTTGGCTTTTTTCTTAGTAGAGTCAAATTTTGTCGGTTCTACTACGCTGAAATTTTTGGTAGACTCAAAAAGCCGTACAATAGATTGTAAATTGCTTATGCTTATAGTAAACTCACTCTTGTAAAAATTTTCACAGGAGGCTTATTATGAGCTATATTTTAAGTTGTTGTTCAACTGTTGATTTAAAAAAGGAGCATCTGGAGAAACTTAACATTTCCTATGCTTGTTTCCACTATGTAATGGATGGCGTTGAGTACCCTGATGACCTGGGTCAGACAATGTCATTCGATGAGTTTTATAATAGATTAAAGAGCGGTTCTGACTCAACCTCATCACAGATTAGTGTAGGCGAGTACGAGGATTACTTCAGAAAACTCCTTAACACAGGTAAGGATGTTATCCATATTTCTTTCTCATCAGGTCTTTCAGGTTCATATCGCTCAGCTTGCACAGCTGCAGATATATTAAAAGAGGAGTTCCCAAATCAGAAGCTTTATGTTGTTGACTCTTTGGCAGCATCATCAGGTTATGGTCTTTTTATGGACACATTAGCTCAAAAGCGTGACGAGGGTATGTCTATTGATGAGTTAAGAGATTGGGCAGAAGAAAATAAACTCAACCTTCACCACTGGTTCTTCTCAACAGACCTCACATTCTTTGTAAAAGGCGGTCGAGTATCTAAAGTCAGCGGTATGATTGGTGGCGTATTTGAGATTTGCCCATTACTCAACGTTTCTGTTGATGGTAAGCTTATCCCACGTGCTAAAATCAGAACAAAGAATAAGGTTATTCCTGAGATAGTCAACCGTATGATTGAGCATGCAGACGGCGGTAAAAACTACAACGGTAAAGTGTATATGTGTAACTCTGATTGCTATGATGATGCAAAAGCTGTTGCTGACCTTGTTAAGAGCAACTTCAAGAAGATTGACGGCGATGTTCTTATTAACTCAATCGGTACTGTAATCGGTACACACACAGGTCCTGGCACGGTAGCACTCTTCTTCTGGGGCGATAAGAGGGTTGATTGATGACACGTACTGCACTTTCTCAAAGAGCTCTCCCTAATTACACAAAGGGAGAGGAAATGTTCAATATGATTAGCCACATTGTCGGCGGAGTGTTCGGCATTGTTGCTCTGGTCTTAGGTGTAATCGCTGCAGCTCAGACAAGAGATGCGTGGAAGATAGTTTCCGTGTCGATTTACGGAGCAACACTTGTCACTATGTACTCTGTCTCAAGCGTTTACCACGGACTTAACAAAAATACAGCTAAAAAGGTAATGCAGGTTATCGACCACTGCGATATTTATTTTCTTATCGCAGGCACGTATACACCGATTCTTCTGTGCTCAATCAGACCTCACAATGAAGCGATTGCGTGGACAATTTTCGGTATCGAATGGGGACTTACAGCTCTGGCTGTTACTCTCAATGCGATTGACTTAAAGAAGTTTTCAAAGCTCTCTATGACATGTTACATCGGTATGGGTTGGTGCATTATCGCTGTAATCAAGCCTACTATCGAGTATCTTACAATGGCGGGATTTTGGTGGTTGCTCTGGGGTGGCATCGCCTATACAATCGGCGCTGTACTCTACGGTATCGGCAAAAAGGTGCACTATATGCACTCTGTTTTCCATATCTTTGTGGTTATCGGTAGCGTACTCCAGTATGTAGCAATTTTTGTATATGTAATTTAAATTCTGTAACAGAATAATAAAAGCAGGCAGGGGTAACTCTGTCTGCTTTTTATATTGCAATATGAATTGGTATCTTAGTTTTTATTGCAAAAATTTACTAAATTCAGTATACTTTAAATGGCAAAAAGTTTTCGGTTTAATTTAGAAAGGATGTTTATATGAAACAATTTTCTGATTCTAAAACTTCGTTTTTAAGCAGAGCCTTATCGGTTGCTATTGTGTTGATGCTTTTGCTGTCAGCTGTGTGTATATCTGCCTCAGCTGAAAGCGTGGCTTTTGATGACAGCAACGCTCTTACTGATACGCTGTTGCTTGTTGATAGAAACAGTGGGGAAGTGCTGTATTCAAAAAACAGCGATGTAAAACGCCCTATGGCTTCTACAGTCAAGATTATGACCTGTATTCTGGCGTTGGAAAATATCACAGACCTTAGTGAGATGATCACAATTACATCTGCACCGATTAACGATATTCTGGGAATGGGCGCGTCTACCGCTGACTTTGAAGACCACATCGGCGAAAGCTTTTCGGCTTTGGATATTATCTACGGTCTTATGTTGCCGTCAGGTTGTGATGCTGCTCAGGTGCTCGCTTATCATATCGGTGGCACTCCTGAAAACTTTGCTAAAATGATGAACAAAAAAGCACAGGAGCTCTCCTGTAATGATACATATTTTACCGAGGGTCACGGCTTGTCTGATAATAACTATACAACCGCTCAGGATTTAGCTAAAATCGCCGAGTACGCTTTTACTTTAGACGGCTTTGCAGAAATTGTATCTTCTGAGTACTATACTCCAAATGGTTATTCCTATCCGTTTGTAAATACAAACTACCTGATTGATGAGCAAAACGGCAGAGAGTATTACTACAAATACGCAACAGGTGTAAAAACCGGCTACACTGACGCATCGGGCAAATGTCTTGTGTCAACCGCCAGCAAGGGCGACGATGATTTTATGTGCATAGCACTTGGTGCTCCGCTCTTAGCAAACGACGGCTATGTTAATCACGCTATGACGGATTCTGTCGATTTGTACGAGTGGGCGTTTGATAACTACACCGATAATATCGAGGTGGAACTCACTAGCACTTATGCGTCGATGAAAATCGGTGGTACGTTGAATCTTTGTGCTACTGTTACTGGAAATTCAACCGACCTTACGCCATATATCGAATGGTCATCATCGGATGAAAATATAGCTACAGTTGATGAAAACGGCGTCGTAACAGCAAAGGCGTTGGGTCAGGCTGTTATTACTGCTAAATCACAGACAGGCAATTTCGACACCACAACCGTTTCCTGCGGTTTTTATAACGGTATTGACGTTACATCACGTTACGGTGATTACACAACAGGTAGCAAAAAGCCGATTAACTGGAGTGCTGTTAAAAGTGACGGCTTTGACTTTGCGGTAATTCGAGCAGGCTGGGGCTGGGAGGACTACCCTTACCAGAATGATGCCGAGTTTGTAAACAACGTCAAAGGAGCGTATGAAAACGATATTCCGTTTTATTTAAGCTTTGTTGCGTATGCTCAGAACAAAGATGAAGCAAAGCTCGAGGCAGAGTACTTCTTAAAGGAAATGAAAAATGATTTCCCGACTGAGTGTGCAGACGGACTTATTTCTGTTGTTTATAATATGACATACAGCCCGTACTCAACTAACTCAAAGAGCGTTAATACCGAGGTCGCCCTCGCTTTTGCAAAAGAGCTAAAAAACAGCGGATATGATACCGTGGTGTTTGCAGGAAAATCAGTCTTCTCAAATATTGATACAGAAAAGCTCAGTAAAAATTCAGTAGGTACATATTACAGCTACTATCCGTACAGCGTTGACTTTTCTGCACCTATAACAACTCCTGACGGAAAAATCCCACAGATGTGGCAGTACAGAAGTGACGGATATTTCCCACACGCCAGCGAGAATTTTAACACAAAGCAGAGCCTTGTATATATGCTCTCAACCTTTGAGGATAGCTTGGCTGTCCCAAGCGTTGATGTTGAACTTGTATCAAACAATACAGTAAGTATTAGTTTCAGCTGTGACGATTTAGTAGCTGAGCGTTACGAGATTTACGAGCTGTTGTCAAACGATGAAAGCAAGCTGATTGCTCAGCTTGACAGTGATGAGAACAACTTTGTATATACATGTCAAACAAGCGGTGAGCATCGCTTTGTAGTCAGAAAAATAGTGACAGATACACTAAGCAAAGAAGAGGTGCACCTTGATTCTCAGGAGGTGTCGATAACTACCTACGAAATTATGGACATTGACCATGACCAAAAGGTAACTATCTTTGATGCGACATATATCCAGTGCTGTCTTGCACAGCTGATTGATGATGCAGACTATGAGAAATTCTCAGATGTAAACGGTGACGGCAAGGTCACCATAATGGATGTAACATATATTCAGTTGTTCCTCGCAGAAATTACAGTATAAATATTTTCACATAAAAATTACAGCCTCCACTGATTATAGCGGAGGCTGTTTTTTAAAAATATAAACTTGATTATTTGAGTTATTTTCCGATGTTTTTGAGCTGACGTGAATTCTCGTCGTATAAATCACCAGCGATAGCGATTTTACGCAGAATGTTTTTCATCGTCTTATCAAGCGCACCGTCTTTTGAATAATCGGCAGGGAAGATAAAGTCAACTCTGTCTTCAAGTAACAGCTGTTCAACCTTCTCTTTGTTAGCGTCGGTGTACACAGCAATTGACTGACCTCCGTATGCTTTCATCATCTTCATACACGGAACGTCGGATAAACCGTCGCCTATGTAAATCATATTGCAAAACGGAACTCGCTTTGAATCGTCAGGCATCGAGCGGTTTAAATCGACATCGTTAGCGACATCGAGCACGCCCTTGTTGATGCGATAAACAAACTGTGTTTTGTTGGTGTAGTTAACAGCGGTCTTAGGCCACACAGCGTGACCTGTTTCATCATAGTAGAACTCGCAGGCGAAAATCTCTTTGAACTTATCGCTGATGGATGAGCCCTCGATGATTTCTTTTAAGCCTGATGAAATGATGTAGTGCTCAACGCTCACGCCGATGAGTGCTCCGTACTGGTTGACTCTGTCAAACCACTCGGTAACACCGTTGTAAAATTCTATATCCTTGCCGTTTGAAACAAGAGTTTCACGCTTGAGCGGAATGTTCTTTTCCTTTGATTTTTGAATCATAACGTACATATACGCAAGGATTGAGTCCATATGTTCTGCAAAGCCAAAGCCGTTTGCCGCAGCCCAGAAGTCAGATGACTTCATCGACAGACTCGGTATAAAGGTGTAGTCCTGCATATCTTTTGTGCACAGAGTTTTATCAAAGTCGTACATTATTGCGACTATCGGTTTTTCTGCCATAGTTATAATTCCTTTCAGGAAAATTATCTGAACATTTATATTTCTAAATCAGAAAAATATCAGTACTCTAAAATCTCGATGTACTCGATAACAACGTCGTCGAGTGGTTTGTCCATACCGTCTGTAGCAACAGAAGCGATAGCGTCAACAACATCCATACCCTCGTAAACCCAGCCGAATACTGTGTAACCGCCATCGAGATATGTGTTGTCGTTTGGACACTGGTTGATGTAGAACTGGCTGCCGTTTGTGTCAGGACCTGCATTTGCCATAGCAACAGAACCTCTAACGTTTGAAGCGTACTCAGAAACTTCGTTGTCAAACTCTGTGCCATAAGCAGAAGCACCGCCTGTGCCGTTGAAGTTTGTGTAGTCGCCAGCCTGAATCATAAAGTTGTTGATAACTCTGTGGAAGATAGTTTTGTCGTATCTGCCTGCATCTGCAAGAGCGATAAAGCTGTTAGTAGCAAGTGGAGCGATTTCGTCCAAGAATCTCATTGAGATGTCGCCCATGCTTGTGTGGATGATAGCAACTGTCTCGCCTTTTTCTGGCTCTCTTGTTGCGTAATCATCATCAACAGTTACTTCTTCAAATGTTTTGATATCGTTGATGTCAAGTAATGCGTCTGTTGGTTTAGCTTCGTAATTCATTTTGTTTTCCTCGCTTTGTGATGAATTTGAGTCTGTTTTAGTTGTAGTTCCTATGTATACAACATCGTTACCGCAAGCAGTAAGAACAGTCATACACATAAGTAAAGCTACAACCGCAAAAAGTAATTTTTTCATTGTATATTTTCCTTTCTTGTCAAAAAGACTAAGATGATTTTAATATATATTCACTTTCTTTTCAATAGTTAAACCCAAATTTTCAAAC
>JAFUKO010000113.1 GCA_017473555.1 Ruminococcus sp.
GAAAAAATGGAAAGTATGGTTTTCTGTTGTCCAAGTTGTAAATCTGTTGACAGCTTACACTCATCTAAAGATACGGTGTGTTGCAAAGAGTGCAATAGTAAATTTGTTTACGATGAGTATGGTAATATCTCAGGTGTTGAATATAAAAACGTAAAAGAGCTTTTTGTTTTTCTTAGAGATAAAGCATTAGATGACGCTCAGAATAACGTTACATATACTTCAGATTTTGCAAAAATTATCAGTGTTAGCAATCACGTTGAAACTGTTGTGTCTGAAGGTAAACTGTTTCTTAGCAGTGAGATAGTATCTTGCGGTGACAAGATTATAAAAATATGTGATATCGATGATTTTGCTATGCACGGCAGAAATGCCCTTGTTTTATCAACCAAGGATGCTTATTACGAGATTTTGGTATCAGAAGACACATCAGCTCTGAAGTTTTTTATGCTATATCAGGCATATAAAACAGGAGATATAAACAGATTCAGTTTTTAAAAGAGGTTATTTATGGATTTTTCTTCAACTAATACTGCATTATGGAGTCCGATTATTCAAATTGGTATTATAGCTGCACTTATCTTACTGGCTAATATTTTGAGGAGAAAGGTTGCTTTTATACAGAAAACAATGATCCCAACAGCTGTTCTTGCTGGATTCATTCTTTTGTTATTAAGATCCTTTAATCTTATGCCGATTATCACAACAGAGTTTTTAGAAACTGTAACCTATCATACAATTGCTTTAGGTTTTATTGCGATGTCCTTGAGAGTTCCTGAGAAGACTATGGAAACTGAAAAGATGATAGGAAGCAAAAGTGGAGCTCTTATTGTAAGTACATATCTTGTGCAGGCTTTAACAGGTCTTATTATTTCACTGCTGCTTGCATATACCTTTATGCCGGACTTATTCAAAGCGAGTGGAATACTACTTCCTATGGCTTACGGTCAGGGTCCCGGTCAGGCAAACAATGTTGGTTCAACATACGAAGCCCTCGGCATGACAGGTGGCAGAAGTTTCGGCTTATCTTTAGCTGCTGCTGGTTATTTGTGTGCTTGTGTTGTGGGTGTTATATTCATAAATATTTATAGCAGAAAAGGTAAAGTTAATAAAACAACAAGCAGGGATGAAGTTTCAGGTTCAATTACTGTTGATATGTTTGAAGACAAAAATGAAGTACCTGTATCCGAGTCTATTGACAGATTGAGTATACAAATGGCTCTGATTTGTTTAATATACTTGCTTACTTATCTTGTAACATGGGGTATTACTGAACTGTTTATGCTCATTTCCCCGGGATTAGCAAACACAGTTTCTACACTTTTATGGGGATTTAACTTTATTATTGGCTCTATGCTTGCTGCCGGATGTCGTACTTTCTTTGCAGGGCTTAAAAAAGTAAAGCTTATGAATAGACAGTATCAGAATAATTATCTACTCAGCAGAATTTCCGGTTTCTTATTTGATGTTATGATTATTTGCGGTATCGCAAGCATCAATATTGATGATCTTCAAGGCTACTGGGTACCATTCGTTCTGATGGCTGTGGCTGGTGGTATCGTAACATTTTTCTATCTTATGTATATATCTAAAAAGCTTTATAAAGGTTATGAGTACGAAGGCTTTTTCTCAATGTATGGAATGCTGACGGGTACTATCAGCAGCGGTGTTTTATTACTTAGAGAAATCGATCCTCAAATGAAAACTCCTGCAGCTAACAACCTAATTACAGGCAGTTCATTTGGTATAGCTTTCGGTGCTCCGTTGCTGATCTTAATTGGTATGGCGCCTAAGAGTGATACCATGACACTTATTGTTTTCGGTTTAGTGATAGTATATCTTGCAGCCTTATTGTTGTTTATGTTTAAAGCAGGTAACAAGAGTAAAAAGAAATAACTGTGTTCGCCTTGAGAAATCAAGGCGAATTTTTATTGCAAACACTTTTCAGACATAGTATAATTATATCGTTGTATATTTTATAAAATAACGAGGCGTTATTATGAAAAAAATCTTAAGTGTTTTTATGATATTATTTGCTATAATTTTGTTAGCAGGATGTAATAAACATACTCAGGACAATGAACTCGTTGTTTTTGCCGCTTCTTCGATGACAGAATCTTTAACTGAAATTGCACAAATATATAAGAAACAGAATCCTGATGTAAAACTAACGTTTAATTTTGATTCATCTGGGACACTCAAAACTCAGATTGAAGAGGGTGCTGATTGCGATGTTTTTATTTCTGCAAGCGAGAAACCTATAAATTCGCTTAATTGTATTCTTGAAGGAACAAGATCAGACATCCTTGAGAATAAGATTGTTTTGGTAGTACCAGAGAACAATCCAAAGTCTATTAATAGTTTTGATGATTTGATTAATCACCTTAATAAAGGTGACATTATGCTGGCTATTGGTAACGCTGACGTACCTGTTGGTGAATATACTTTAAAGATTTTTGATTATTACGGTTTAAGTGAATACGAACTTAACAGTAAGGGATGCCTTGCTTATGGTACTAATGTTAAGGAAGTTACTACTCACGTCAGCGAAAACATGGCTGACTGCGGTATTGTTTATCATACAGATGCAAGCGTTGCAAATCTTAAGGTAGTAGATACAGCTACTTTTGATATGTGTGGGCAGGTTATATATCCGGCTGCAGTCATAGAAACAAGTCATAACGTTAATTTAGCAACCGACTTTCTTGAGTTTCTTAATGATGTAGATGCATTAGATGTTTTTATAAAATACGGATTTACACCTATTGATTAATGAATTCGGAGGGAACTATGGATTTATATCCGCTTTTTAACTCCATCAGAATATCTCTTATATCTACACTGATCGTGTTTTTTATGGGGATATTTTCTGCTTATTACATATCTAAAGCTCCAAGAATTATAAAGATAGCTCTTGATGTACTATTTACGCTTCCACTTGTACTGCCACCGACAGTCGTGGGCTTTTTACTTATAAAAATTCTTGGACCGAATCATCTTATCGGAGAATTCTTTTTAAACACCTTTGGTGTGCGTCTGACTATGAACTGGTGGTCAGCAGTCTTTGCTACAATGGTAGTGATTTTTCCGTTAATGTATCGCACAGCAAGAGGGGCGTTTCAATCCTTTGATACAACTTTGAGTGATACAGCTATGACGCTAGGTTTATCGGGAAGCTATATTTTCTGGAAACTTCGTATGCCGTACTGTAAACAAGGCATCATAGCAGGAACAGTTTTGTCATTTGCACGAGCACTCGGTGAATATGGTGCAACCAGTATGATAGCAGGATATACACCAGGTAAAACCGCAACCATCTCCACTACAGTTTATCAATTATGGAGAATAGGACAAGATGACCTTGCTTTTAAATGGATAATCATAAATATCATCATTTCTGCGGTTGTTTTGTTCTTTATAAATCTAATTGAAACAAAATATCATCACAAGGAGGCTCAAAATGGCTCTTTACGTTGATATAACTAAAAAACTGGGTAATTTCACACTTAATGTCAAAATTGCGACAGGAAGTAAATCTACGGCGCTTTTTGGTGTGTCAGGTAGTGGTAAAAGTATTACCCTTAAATGTATTGCAGGAATTCTAAAACCTGATAGTGGTAGAATTATACTTAATGATAGAATTCTTTTTGATAGTGACAAAAAGATAAACATACCACCACAGGAACGTAATATCGGATATTTACCGCAGAATTTCGCTTTGTTTCCTGATATGAATGTTTCTGAAAACATTATCTGTGGTTTGCAAAAACACAATCGTAAAGAACGTAAATCACTATGTAATGATTTGTTAAATCGTTTTGATTTATATGAAATTGCACATCTTTATCCTCATCAAATATCAGGTGGTCAACAGCAGAGAGTAGCATTAACTCGTGCTCTGGCAACAGAACCTGAACTTTTACTTTTTGACGAACCTTTTTCTTCTCTCGATTCTTTATTAAAGCAACAACTGGGACTTGATTTACTTATAATGCTTAAGAAATTTGATGGAGAAATACTGTTTGTATCTCACGATAAAGACGAAGTTTGTAAGCTATGCGAGAGTGTATGTGTTATTGAAAACGGAACTAATACAAATGTAAAACCACTAGATGCAGTTTTAGATTGTCCTAAAACTATAAGCGAGGCGTTACTGGCAGGTATTGATAACATAGGAAAGATATCTGATTCTAATTTATCTGAATTCGGATTTATTGTTGATACCGAAAAATCACCAAATGCAAAGTATGTTGCTATCAAATCAGATTCTATAAAAACTGATGGATCAGACTGCAGTATAGTTTTTGAAACTGTTATCGTTGATATAATTCGTGACAGTAATAAACACTATATTATTTGTAAAGCAAACGATAAATCAAAACATTTATTGGTTTTCACTAACGACTTAAATCATTGTATCAATGAGAAAATAACACTTAGCATTGATAGCAAAGACATTTATTATTTAAAGTAGGTGAGTTTGTGAAAGATAGATTCAATCGAGAAATTACATATCTGCGTCTATCTTTGACGGACCGTTGTAATTTCAGATGCAGATACTGTATGCCTGAAGGTAAGTTGTTTAATAATACAGAATTAACATTCGATGAGTTATATAACATTTGTGTATGTGCGGTTGAACTAGGCATTAAAAAAATACGTATCACTGGTGGCGAACCTCTTTGCAGAACTGGTGTTGAGGATTTTTGCAGAATGATTAGTAACATCGAAGGTCTAGAAGAGTTGACTTTGACTACTAATGGCAGTTTGTTAGCTGATAAAGCTGGAGAACTTAGAAACGCTGGGGTTTCTAGAATTAACATAAGTCTTGATACCTTAAAACGTGACAGATTCAAAGAATTAACAGGTGTTGATAAATTTGAAGACGTAATAAAAGGCATAGAAACTGCAAAAAAATTATCGTTTAGACAGCTTAAAATTAATGTTGTTCTGATGAAAAATATTAATGTTGATGAAATATCTGATTTTGTAGAGCTTACTAAGGATAACGATATTTCTGTCAGATTCATAGAGCTGATGCCATTTGGCAATTTAAATGATTTCAATAATCAATATATCCCTGCTGATGTAGTACTGAATAAAGAACCGAAACTAAAACTTATTAAAGTATCAGGTGTCGCTCAGATTTACCAAAAACCAGGCTACATAGGAACAATCGGTCTTATAAAACCAATGTCACAAAAATTCTGTGATGTGTGTAATCGTATACGAATAACCTGTGACGGAAAACTGAAAACATGTTTACATAGTGCTGAAGAATATGATTTACGTGGGTTGAATGGTGATTTACTAAAAAGTACGTTTGTAGAAGCTGTACTTAACAAAACCGACTCCCATACATTAAGCCAAACGTGTTTCAGCAACTCATTACGATATATGAATCAAATCGGAGGCTAATATGGAATTTACTCATTTCAATGAGCAAGGACTCTCAAGAATGGTAGATGTAAGTGATAAAGCAATAACCACTCGTAAAGCTGTCGCTACTGCTTTTATCAGTATGAGCAGTGAAACACTTCACAAAGTAAAAGAGGGTACAATTTCAAAAGGAAATGTACTTGCGGTCGCACAGGTTGCCGGAATTATGGCGGCAAAAAACACATCAAATACTATTCCTATGTGTCATCCGATCAGTATTACTGGAGCTGATATTTTTTTTGAAATTAAAGAAAACGGTATACAAATAACTTCTACTGTTAAATGTAAAGGTGAAACAGGTGTAGAGATGGAAGCTTTAAACGCTGTGACAGTTTCAGCACTCACTATATATGATATGTGCAAGGCTTTACAGAAAGATATGATAATTTCAGACATACATCTGGTATCAAAGAGTGGCGGTAAAAGTGGAGATTTTAAGTTTGAGGAGTAATTATGGCTAGTGTTTTGGCTGTTTGTATAAGTGAAAAAAGAGGCACTAAAAAAAAGCAGGTACCTTTCATTGATGTGAAAATTAATCACGGCATTATAGGTGATGCCCATGCAGGTAATTGGCATCGTCAGATTAGCTTGCTCGCACAGGAAAGCATAGATAAAATGCTTAATCTAGGCATTGAGTTATCCGCAGGTGATTTTGCTGAGAATATTGTTACTAAAGGTATAACTTTAAAAACTTTACCTGTAGGTACAAAATTACTGGTTGGTGAAACGATATTAGAGGTTACGCAAATAGGTAAAGAATGTCACAATGATTGCGAGATAAAACGACTTGTCGGTAAATGTGTTATGCCAACTGAAGGTATATTTGCGAAAGTTATTAAAGAGGGTAGAATTCAGAACAACGATTTAATAGAGGTTCTTGGTGAGTAATATGAAATTAATAAAAACTGAAGAAGCTGTTGGGCACATTTTGTGTCATGATATGACTCAGATAATTAAAGATGAATATAAAGGTGCACGTTTCAAAAAAGGTCATATTGTAAAGGCTGAAGATATACCAATTTTATTATCTATGGGCAAAGAAAATCTCTATGTCTGGGAATTTGAAGAGGGTATGCTTCACGAAAACGATGCTGCCTTACGTCTTTGTAATATATGTAAAAACGACAATATGTCCCAATCTGCCGTTAGTGAGGGGAAAATCGAACTTAAAGCAGAAATCGATGGCTTGTTTCTTGTTGATACCGAGCGTTTGAATAAAATCAATTCTATTGATGAAATAATGATAGCTACAAGACATTCTGGTACTGCTGTAAATAAGGGGGATAAGCTATGCGGAACAAGAGTAATCCCTTTAATTATTAAGGAAGATAAAC
>JAFUKO010000114.1 GCA_017473555.1 Ruminococcus sp.
CAACAGCGTTCTTCTATGGTAAGATGATGGTAGTTCATATAAATCTCTCCCTTATTTTAGTTGTGTGGTAACTCTATTTTAACAGAGATTTGTATGAACTTCTTCTTTTTTTAACTGTTGCACTTGATAGTATAATTCACCGTGATACAAAAACCCCGTCGAAATTTCGACGGGGTGGTAATAGCCTATCAGTTAGCCTGAACCTCAGATGTAATCTGGTAACGGCTTAAGTATTCGTTGTAAGCATCAGCAAAGGCTACGTTGTCAGCGCTCTTGAGTCTGTCAAGATACTGGTGAGTACCGAGCTGTTTTGAGTCGATTTCTATGAGCACTACAGCTACATTTGAGCAGTGGTCTGAAACTCGCTCGTAGTTAGTGAGCAGGTCTGTCAAGATAAAGCCGAGCACCATTGGTGAGTTACCCTGCTGGATACGTTTTGTATGCTTAGCACGAGCCTGAAGTACGAGCTCGTCGATAACCTCTTCGAGTGGCTCAACAAGCTTTGCACGTTTGATGTCGCCTTCTGAGAACGCCTCTGTTGTGAGATAGAGGATTTCTGTGAGAGCTTCTGTGATGACATCAATCTCACGTGATGTTTCAGCAGAGAAGGAGATGTTCTTGTCGTGGAGCTCCTGAGCTGTATCGAGCAGGTTGACAGCGTGGTCGCCGATACGCTCGAAATCGCCGATTGTATGTAAGAGCTTTGTAACCTGCCAGTTTTCGTCTTCTGTGAGGTTAGCGTTTGAGAGCTTGATGAGATAGTTGCCCAGCTTGTCCTCGTAGCTGTCGATGAGCTCCTCGGTTTTTATAACCTTTTCGACCATTTTAGGGTCGTAGTTTTTCATAAGTGCAATCGCACGGTTGATGTTGTCGTTAGCGAGCTGAGCCATTTCTATAGTGATAGCTGTACACTTTGAGATAGCGAAAGCAGGCATAGCGTAAAGTCTGTCATCGAGTACATCGAGAGTGCTCTCGCGCTCGGATTTGTCCTCTTTGATGATGAAGTTAGCGAGCTTTTCGAGCTGTTTGCAGAATGGACAGAGCATAAGTGATGTAGCGATATTGAAGATAGTGTGCACAAGTGCTATGCCAAAGGTGTCGATATCCTTGCTGACAAAAGCAAATTTGAATATTGCGTCAGCGGCGTAGAATAAGCACAGACAAACAACAGTACCGATGATGTTGAAAGAGATGTGCACAACCGCAACCTTCTTAGCGTTTTTGGAAACGCCGATAGAAGAGATAAGGGCTGTCACGCAGGTACCGATGTTCTGACCCATAATGATAGGAATAGCCATACCATAGGACAGACCGCCAGCCATAGCAAATGACTGTAAAATAGCGACTGATGCTGCTGAGCTCTGGATGATACCTGTAAATGCTGCACCGACAAGCACGCCTAAGATTGGGTTGTTGAATGCAACGAGGATTTCCTGAAATTCTGGCATTTCAGACAGTGGCTCCATAGCGTCGCCCATAAGACCCATACCAGCCATAAGTACGGCAAAGCCGACTAAGATAGAACCGATGTCCTTTTTCTTCTGCTTGTTAGAGAGCATGATAAGAAGGATGCCGACAAAAGCAAACACAAGCGAGAAGTTAGCTGGTTTTAAAAGGCTCATCCAGATGTTGTCGCTCTCGATACCCGCAAGAGAAGTAATCCATGCGGTCAGCGTAGTACCGATGTTTGAACCCATGATAACGCCGATGGTCTTACCAAAGTGCATGATGCCTGAGTTAACAAGACCAACAAGCATAACGGTCAGAGCAGATGATGACTGGATAGCGATGGTGATGCCTGCACCAAGGAGCATACTCTTGAACAGGTTGTCGGTCATTTTTGAGAGAGCAGACTCAAGCTTACCGCCCGCCATTTTCTCAAGACCTGAACTCATAACGTTCATACCGTAGAGGAAGAACGCAAGTCCGCCAAACAGCATAATGATGTTGATAATTGACATAGCATACCCTACCTTTATGATAGTATAAATGTTAAATTTTTGTAACTAACAGTATCATTATGACAATAGCGTGTTAAATAAAAGAGTGTATAATGTTAAATCTATGTTAAATCAGTCGATTCGTGTTATGGTATCTGACAGATGTGGGGGTGGGTGGTAGGTGAGATATAGACGTATGAAGTTACAAGACAAACCGTCTTAGATTATGAATACATTTCTCTTTTGGAGTAAAAAAAAGGGAGCAGATTTTCTTCATGATTTTACACCGAGTCCTTTACTGAAATTGTAAGTTCAAGGACAAGGTCTGTTTTCAAAAAGGGAATTAGCGTAAAATCTTGATTTTAGGATGTTTCAAAGATATAAGAACGTTGTAGCAAACTCCCAAAAACACAGTAATAATCAAGTTTAAAATAACTATTGAAATTTCAGTCAAGGTGTGATATTATACTCTAGTACGCTAGTTGTACGCAAAGTTAATACGCTGATATGGCTCAGGAGGCAGAGCACGTCCTTGGTAAGGACGAGGTCACCGGTTCGAATCCGGTTATCAGCTCCAGAAAAAGGCAGTGATTCCGCTTTGGGATTACTGCCTTTTTATGCGTGTTGTAGGGCAGAATTCGACGCAAAACGGGGTCCCCAAAATCTGAGATTTTGGGGAGAGGAGGAGCAACAAAGCGCGCTGTGTAGTGGTTTTTCAGTAAAAACCACTACATGCAAGTACCGTTTGCGACGACGAGGTTATCAGCTCCAGTTTTAAGCGCCGAGGTGCGAAGCCCTCACAAAGTCGAGGTCGAGTCTGTGTTTCTGTAGTTGACAAGGTCAACGCAAGAAATCAATGCGAGATCGTGGACTTTTGAGGATTAGCGCAGCACAACGAGGCGTGATATCGGTAAGGGCTCCTTTTGGGGCTCTTTTTTCGTTTAAAAATGTCGCACGACCTAACTGTCGCTCCTCCTCTTCCCAAAAAAGGTGTATACCTTTTTGGGAGCCCTGTTATTGCGGTATTCCATACGG
Organism: Ruminococcus sp.; assembly: GCA_017473555.1. GTDB lineage: Bacteria > Bacillota > Clostridia > Oscillospirales > Acutalibacteraceae > Ruminococcoides. Next base: position 2,976 of record JAFUKO010000114.1, read on the forward strand.
AGTGCCGTTTCTTTTTATGCGTGTTGTAGGGCAGAATTTGACGCAAAATGGGGTCCCAAAAATCTGTGATTTTACTTGGTATTACTGCCTTTTTATACGTTTTTATTGACTCTGTATATAGCGGGTGCTACAATGAAATTACACAGATGCGCAGGTGATTTTATGAAGAGAATAATATCGTTTTTGATAGCTTTATTGATGGTGGTAAGTGCGATTTTTGCTGTGCCGTTTACAGCCTATGCAAAAGATGCACAGGTATCACCGACCTCTTATATAAGCGGTGATTTTGAGTACACCGTATTGTCTGATGGTACTGCACAAATCACTAATTATTTCGGTTTTAAAAATGAGGTTATCATTCCAAGTGTCATTGATAGCTACACCGTTACAAGCATAGGCAAGAACGCGTTTTATTATGAACCGTGGCCGGCACCGGCTAAGTTTGGGGTAGCACAGACAGGAGTGTCACGTTGTGTACCAATTACTGATATTACAATACCAAATACAGTTACAAGCATAGAAAGTTATGCGTTTATTTGGTGTAAAAATCTTGTGGGTGTTACAATTCCTGATTCTGTGAAAAATATTGGATTTATGGCGTTTGCTTACTGCGACTCGCTAAGCTATCTTTTGGTTGGTAGCTCATTACAAAGCATAGGAACCAATGCTTTTGCTTCTTGCAAAAGTCTCGAAACAATTTTGGTAAACCAAAACAACAAGGTGTATGATAGCCGAGAGAACTGTAATGCGATTATTGAGACTTCAACCAATTCTCTGATTGTCGGTTGTAAAAAAACGGTTATTCCAGAGTCTGTGACAAGTATAGGGGACTATGCATTTTATTATGGCGACCTTGATAGAGTCCAAATTCCAAAATCAGTTACAAGTATAGGGGAATATGCGTTTGCTTATAACAAAAACCTATATAGTGCAAGTATTGGCGACTGTGTGAAAAGTATAGATAAAGGTGCGTTTTCAAATTGTGAAAACCTCAAGTATCTTACAGTCGGCAACTCAGTAGAAAGCATAGGTGATTACGCTTTTTCTGATTGTAAAAACCTCAGTTATGTTACAATCAGTAACTTGGTAGAAAGCATAGGTGATTACGCTTTTTCTTATTGTCAAAACCTCAGGGATCTTATAATTGTTGACTCGGTAAAAAGCATAGGTGATTACGCTTTTTTCGGTTGCACAAACCTTGTTGAAATCACAATACCAAAGTCAGTGACGACTATAGGTGAGCGTGCTTTTGGTTATGTCATTGATGACATAAATCTAGATTACGTCGTGACAGATGGATTTACGATTTACGGCTATAACAGCACTGAGGCTCAGAGGTATGCAAATGATAATGGAATTAAGTTTGTGTCATTAGGTGATGTATCAGCTGACGAGCTAATAGTTGGCGACGCCGATGGTGATGGAAGAGTTACTATTATAGATGCCACCTTTATTCAGCGTCATCTGGCACAGCTTGAGATAATTGATGAGGATAGACTCACATGCGTAGATACAGATAAAGATGGACTAATTTCTGTTATGGATGCAACACAGATTCAGAGATTTCTTGCACAGGTTATACCATCATTTTAAAATGAAGATATTAGAAGATATAAAAAGGCTGTACCTATATCTGGGTACAGTCTTTTTTTATTTGGAATGAGATAGGGGAATATTGTAGATTAACGAGTGATAAAAACTCTTTTTAGTAAAAATCACTAATTTTTGCACTGTGTTTTTATATAGAATTACACTGGAGAAAAAGTTCGATTTATATTACAATTTTAATGTATATTTTTATATATACTCATATAAACCATACGTGTCACAGATGTCACAGTCTGTATGCGTATGTTATTATTCTTAATGGAGGGAATATAAAATGAAAATGACCAGAATTGTGAGATCACTCCTTTCTCTGGTGCTGGTAGTATGTATGGTGGCATCATTTACCATAATTCCTGCCAGTGCTGCAGAAGATGATACTTTCAACTATGTATCACTGGGTGCCTCAAATACCAATGGTTACGGTATGAGAGGTTACATCACTGAAGAAGAGCTTGCACTGCTTTTAAGCGGTCAGGTTAACAAAAACGATGTTAACGTTTACGGATATGAAAGAACACCTGAAGGTGCATATCCTGATCTTATCAGAGATTACTACTCAGGAATTTACAACAACGTAAATGTTCACCAGCTCGGTATCAGCTCAATGCGTGTGGAAGAGCTCCGCATTCTGCTTGATAATGACTACATGGGCGATGACTACTCCTCATGGAGATTTACAGGTAATGACGGTTGGTTTAAATCTGCTGAGCCTGGCGGTATTCCTGCACTGCGTGCTGCATATCAGGATAATATCGCTAACGCTGACCTTATTACTGTTGACATCGGCTGGAACAATTTCGGTGTTTATGTGTGCAACCAGCTTGTCGACTACTTGAGCAAGGGCAGCTACAAGTGGACTGCTGACATCAGCTCTATTTTTGACACTGAGGCTGAAAAGCAGGCTGCTCAGGAAGCTAAGGCTATCATCGGTTCTTACATCAAGAACTATGTTGGCGAGGGCCAGATTGCTACTGCTCTGACAGATATCTTTGCTTACAGTATTCTCGGCTATATCCATAACTTTGATATCGTTATGGAGAAGATTTATGAGCTCAACCCTGACGCTCAGGTTATCGTTCTGGGTATCCAGAACCTTATGTACGGCGTTAATGTAGAAATCGGTGGCCAGACACTGCCACTGGGTAATATTTACGGCAACTTTGTAAATATGGCAAACTACTACGCTTCAACATGCTCACCTTATCAGACAAAATATCAGTATGTAAAAGCAGGCAACGACGAGCACGTTACAATCTTCCTTGATTATATGAAGAACTACAACGGCGATGCTAAGAATCTTGACCAGAATGTCAAGGACTGCTTTGACTACTATGATGACAGCCTTTTCATCCAGACACGAGTAGACTTAATGGCTGCTGCGATGGTTGACCAGAAGTACGCTGAGTATCTGCCTACACTCGGATATTCAAGCGGAGCAGAATTTGTTGCTGCCGGTAAAAGAGGCGAGATTAAGCCTATAAACATGTTTATCAAACCACAGGACATATTTGACGGTATGTACTGGCCAGCACTTTATGCTGCATATGACACACTTGCAACTTTAGTTAAGGAAACAGCAAATTACGACACTGTTAATGCTGATAGTCTGCTCTCCGGCTCATTCAATATGAATGCAGTTCAGGGTAACATGACAAAAGCTATTGAAGCGGAAGTTCAGGAGAATGCAATGGCCGCTTCTAACGGCGACGCATATACTGTTGATCTGGACAAGATTCTGCCTGATGATAACACAAAGATTGTTGCCGCTATGTATGTTCGTTACTACATGGGCAACAGCTTCTTTGCACATCCAAACGGCACAGGTCATGCTGAAATCAGAGATGCTGTTCTCGGCGTTGTTAACAACCCAGATAGCGAAAAAGACCAGCCTCTGTCAGATTATCTGATGGATAGCGTTAAGCAGATTCACATCTTACTGTGTGAGGCTGCTACAGGTCATACATATAATTCAGTAGTTACTGCTCCAAAGTGTGAGGACAAGGGTTATACAACATACACATGTGCTGACTGTGGCTATGCATATGTTGATGACTATGTAGACGCACTCGGTCATACTGAGGCTACTGACGACGAGGTAGCTCCTGACTGTGAGAACACAGGTTTAACAGAGGGCTCACACTGCTCAGTATGTGATAAAGTATTTGTAGCTCAGGAAGTTATCCCTGCACTCGGTCATACTGAGGTTGTTGACGAGGCAGTAGCTCCTGACTGTGAGAACACAGGCTTAACAGAGGGTAAACACTGCTCAGTATGTGATAAAGTTTTAGTAGCTCAGGAAGTAATCCCTGAAAATGGTCATAAATGGGGCGAGGGTGCAGATTGTACAAACGCTCAGAAATGTATAATTTGCGAAAAGGTATTTGAGGCACCATTAGGTCACGATTATGTTGCGGTAGTTACACCTCCAACTTGTGAAGATGGTGGTTATACAACATATACATGTTCACGTTGCGACGATTCTTACGTTGCCGATGAAGTAGATGCACTCGGTCATACTGAGGCTATCGATGAGGCAGTTGCTCCTGATTGTGAGAACACAGGTCTGACAAAGGGCTCACACTGCTCAGTATGTGATAAAGTTTTTGTAGCTCAGGAAATTGTCCCTGCACTTGGTCATACAGAGGCTGTTGATGAGGCAGTTGCTCCTGATTGTGAAAACACAGGTCTTACTGAAGGTAAGCACTGCTCAGTATGTGACAAGGTACTCGTTGCTCAGGAAATAGTAGATGCACTTGGTCATACAGAGGTTGTTGACGAGGCAGTTGCTCCAGATTGTGAGAACACAGGTCTTACAGAGGGCTCACACTGTTCAGTATGTGACAAGGTGCTCGTTGCTCAGGAAGAAGTTCCTGCTCTTGGTCATACTAAAGTTACTGACAAGGCAGTTGCTCCTGATTGTGAAAACTCAGGTCTTACAATGGGTATCCACTGTTCAGTATGTGATAAGGTATGCTTGCCTCAGATAGTTATCCCGGCATTCGGTCATATCGCAATCACTGACAAGGGCGTTGCTGCTGATTGTGAGAACACAGGTCTGACAAAAGGCAAGCACTGTTTAGTATGTACTAAAGTATTAGTAGCACAGGAAGTTATCCCTGCACTCGGTCATACTGAGGTTGTTGACAAGGGCTATGATGCAACATACAAAAACTCAGGTCTTACAGACGGTTCTCATTGCTCAACATGTGACAAGGTTCTTGTTCCTCAGGAGATTATCCCTGTACTTATGATGATGGGCGATGTAAACGGTGACGGCAAGGTTAACATTATGGACGTAACAGCTATCCAGCTCCATATTGCAGAGATTGAGATGGTTGCAGAAAACAAAATGCCTTGTGCTGATACCGACAAAAACGGTGAAATCAGTATTATGGACGCAACACAGATTCAGTTGCTCCTTGCTGATATGATCCCATCACTTTAATTTAATATCTTAACATTAAACAGGCTGTACTCTTTATAGGGTACAGCCTGTTTGGTTTTGTCAATTATTGTTTAGCCAATATGCACAACAAAGCGTTTTGAAGTTTAGTGTAAATGTCCGTTGAAGTTGTGTTGAAAGATGTTGTACAATCAACTTGTAAAGATTAAAAATTACTGCATAACAGGAGGTTTTTATGTTCAAACGATTTCTCAGTATAGTAATTTCACTATGCGTTTTACTATCATGCGTAGTAGCCGGTGATTATACATCGGTTGAGGCTGATGCTGCTACTATCGACTATGGTCTGGTCGATAATGTTCAGTATGGTCAGATTCTGCAGTGCTGGAACTGGTCTTTTGATAATATCCGCAAGAATATGCAGCTTATCGCTAGTCAGGGCTTTACAGCAATTCAGACTTCTCCTATTCAAACATCAAAAGAGTCAACCAGAGAGTCGTGGAGCAGTGTTGCTAATTCTGCATGGGTTTATTATCAGCCTATCAGTTTTAATATTGAGCAGAACTCCAGAAACGCACTGGGCACAAAAGCTCAGTTTGAAGCTATGTGTGATGAGGCTCACAAATATGGCGTAAAGGTTATCGTAGATACTGTGTTTAACCACATGGCTAATGATTCAACCGAAAATACAGTCAACCCTCAGATTACAAGCGATATCAGAGATGATTCGAGTTGTTGGTATTCTATAACCTGGAACACCTCTAACTGGGAAGACAGATATGATGTTACACACAATTGTCTTAGCGGTCTGCCTGACCTTAATACAAGTAATACAAAAATTCAGAATTATGCTATCGGTTTTCTTAAGGAGTGTATTGATGCGGGCGCGGATGGTTTCCGCTTTGATGCCGTAAAACATATCGAAACTCCTTCTGACGCTTATGGTGTATCGTCTGATTTCTGGCCTAACGTTTTGGGTACAGCGACATATCACGCTCAGCAAACACGAGGCATTACTCCTTATTATTATGGTGAGCTTCTCGGTTCTCCGGGTGGTGGACTGAGTGTTACCGCTTACACTGAATATATGAGCGTAACAGACAATAATACTGGCAACACTATCAGAGATGCTATCGCAAGCGGAAATGCTTCCGGTGCATGCTTGCCTCACATCAGCAATGGTGCTGCTCCCGATAAGGCTGTCCAGTGGAATGAATCTCACGATACATATTACGCTGACAATAATTCTATCTGGATTTCCAATGAAAATATGAAAAAGACATGGGCTATTGTCGGTACACGTGCTCAGGTTTGCGGACTTTATCTGGCTCGCCCTGAAAATAACGAAACAACCATGCTCGGCGATGGTGATATCACAGCCTGGGCGGACAAAGAAGTAAAAGCTATCAATAAATTTAAAAACTATTTTGCAGGTCACTCGGAGTATCTGGCTTCATCAGGCAACATTGTGTACAACGAGCGTGGCAATACCGGTGTTGTTCTTGTTAATGCAAAGGGAGGAGCAACTTTTGTATCTGTACCTGCACATAAAATGTGGGACGGTATTTACACTGACGCTATAACAGGAAACCATTTTTCTGTATCTAACGGAACTATCAGTGGTGATATAGGCGATTCAGGCATCGCTGTTGTATACAGCTATCCGTCTACTGTTGATGTTGATAAGAGCTCACAGGCTTTCAGAGGCGACACACTTGATGTGACTCTGAAGTATAATGAAGCTACAGGAGGTACATATTCGATAAACGGTGATTACGCCCGTGGGTTTACTTACGGTGATGTTGTATCTGTAGGCTGTGGCGTAGAGTATGGCCACCAAGCCGAGATGCTTGTCACAGCCAGTGGTGGCACCACAACCGATTCGGTAGTTAATACATATAAAAAGCTCCATCCAGATACTGAGCTTAAGATGTATTTCAATAATTCGAGCAAAAACTGGAGTCAGGTTTATGCATATATCTATAACTCTGACGGCGACGAAGTGAGTACCTGGCCGGGTGACAAGATGTCCTATGAAAGCACAACAGGCTTGTATTATATTGATGTACCTGTCGGTTTTGAAACCTCAAAAGTCGTATTTAATGACGGCGACGGTAACAAAACTCCATCTTCGGGCGGTCATTCATTCAACGCATATACCTCCGTTTACAAAGACGGCTCTTTCTATGGGTATAACACAGGCGTTGAAGGCACTCTGTATTTCAAGCCATCTGATGACTGGAAATCCGATAACGCAAGATTTGCTGTTTATGTATGGAACGACTCGAGTGATTCGTGGGTTAATTTTAGCGATTCTGACGGTGACGGTATATACGAAGCAGAACTCCCTGCAGGCACATGGACAGAGTGTATTTTTGCACGAATGAACCCTTCATCATCCTCAAACAACTGGGATAATGTTTGGAATAAAACCGGTGATATGGGAATTTCAAACAACCATAACTACTTTATGATTGGTGATGGTTGGAATACGTCAGAGGGTGAATGGTCAATTATAGATAAATCTGTTGTTGGCACAGAAACCGACGCTCAGCTTGTTGGTACATTCAACAGCTGGAAAACTGACGCAAATCCGTTTGTTTATACAGACTATAATCAGGCTGTCACTAAGATTGATTTACCTGAAGGCAGCTATAAATTCAAGATGCTCAAGAATGATGATTGGTTTGGCAATCCGGGTGTTATTGCGGATACAACCAGCGGCAACGGCTGGAGAATGTGTAAAAACGATTCGGAAAGCTGTACACTGAATGCATCGGGCGGTACATATACCTTTACATTGAATACAGAAACACTTAAAATTTCGGTTGATTACGAGGCTAAAGAGGTGGCTACGTTACCAACTGAAGAGCCAACGGAAGAAGAAACACAGATTCCGACACAGGAGGCGACTTTAGAGCCGACAGAAGAACCTACACAGGAACAGACCGAGGAACAGACCGAGGAACAGACTGAGGTTCAGACTCAGTCCCCAACCTCTCTGGTATCCGAAGGATACTATCTTGTCGGTACTTTAAACGGCGAGAACTGCTGGAAGGTATCGTCATTATCAGAAGACAGAAAGCTCAAGCCTAATCCTGGTAATTCAGGCGAGTATATGCTTGAATATACCTTTGTCGATGGCGATGAGATTAAGATTGTGCACTACGACGGAACAGAAATAACCGAGTGGTATAAC
>JAFUKO010000115.1 GCA_017473555.1 Ruminococcus sp.
GCAATTATTCTTGTTATATTACTGATTATATTTCTTGTTTTAAAAAAGGATGATGTTTTCAGGTCAAAACCTACCCTGATTGTTGAAACACCGCAGAAGATAAGTTTGTCACAAGATGATACAGTATCTCTTGATGTTACTATTACAAGCCTTGGAGAAGCAAAATACCCTGCTTTCAGTTCGAGTGTTTCTTTTGACAATTCAAAGCTTGAGTTTTTGGGACTTGAAGAAGGAAATGTTTCTGTTTATAACAATGCGACATCAGGCGAAGATGTAAAGCTCCCTGAGTTTAGCTGTAACCCTGAACAATGCAATAAATCGGGACTTATCAATATTATGTATCTCGATACAACAGGTGGCAAAAATTCATTCAGTCAGGAGTTACTCGAAGAAAAAGACAATGTTGTTTATAGAATGAACTTCCGCATAAAAGGTAGTGCAAGAGCAGGAGAAGTGTATGACCTCATAGTTGAGGATGCAGTTTTTGCGACATCAAATGAAAAAGAGAGCCTTGCAATGACACAAAAAACATTGAAAGTCAAAAACGGAAAAATTGTTATTGGTGAATAAGTGATGAAAAGAATTTTAAGTATATTGATATGCATAGTGCTTTTGTTCTCGTTATGTGCGTGTGAGGGTAACTTTGCTCAGGTCGATTTGCAATCCAATATAGCGATTCCTGAAGACGGAATAATCAACAAAAGTGTTTTAAATCAAATAAAAGACGAAAATGCAATCGCTACTTTTACAGGCAAGTCAGGTGACTACTCATACGAATGGACAGTTTTTGGTAGCGATATTGCAGAAGCAAAAGATATAAATCTTTTAGCTGATATTACAAATAAAGACGGAATAAAAATCGAGTTTTCACAGGAAGAAGACTTCGGCTTTCCTATGCTTCTTTCTGTTTATCTGAATGAGAAGTGGGATTGCCTTAGTGCAACAGCTTACTCAGATAACAAAGCTATATATTCCGTTTCATTGACAGGCACAAAAGAGAGCATTCTCAATATTTCAGTAAACAAAATCGTTGATAGTTGTATCATAACTCCTGACGCCACACAGCAACAGGCAACAGAGGGCAAAGTGGTTTCGTCTAACAAAGATGAAACAAAGAACGATTCAGATGATGTAAAGACTGATGAATACCTGAGTGGTTCTTTGCAGTCAGGTGGCAGAGTATATTCCGACGGAAGTGACTCAGAACAGGATAAGTACAAAACAGACCCTATACCACAGGGTAAACCAAGACCTGTAGAACCTGAAAATCAAGAAATAAATAACGAAAAAACATATACCTGCACATTTTCTATTGAGTGTTCAACTATACTCAATAATCTTGAAGACCTGGACCCTGATAAATTAGAACTTGTACCATCAAATGGTGTGATTTTACCTGCGACAACAGTTACTTTCTTTGAGGGCGAGTCTGTGTTTGATGTTCTTCAGCGTGTGTGTAAAGAAAATAATATACACCTTGAATCATCATGGACTCCGATTTATAACAGTGCATACATAGAGGGTATCCATAACCTGTATGAGTTTGATTGTGGTAATCTATCAGGTTGGACTTACAGGGTTAATGGTTGGTATCCAAACTATGGTTGCTCTCGTTATCAGCTTGTGCAAGGTGAAGTTGTTGAATGGCGATACACCTGTGATTTAGGTAAAGATGTAGGTTGCGATTGGATGGGATAAAATATGCGTGATTCTTTTTCTAAGTATCACCCTTTTGTCAATTTAATATATTTTACACTTACAATCGGATTTTCAATGGTGGTTAACCATCCGTTTGCACAGCTTATTTCGCTCTTGTGTGCAGTCGTTTATGTTATCAGCACACAGGGAAAGAAAAGTGTAGGTTTTTTGCTGAAATTCTGCTTACCACTTGTCTTACTTACAGCGTTTATTAACCCTGCTTTTAATCATGAGGGCAAAACTATTTTGCTGTATTTTTCAAACGGTAATCCGCTGACACTTGAAAGCATACTCTATGGTTTTTCGTCAGGCGGTATGATTATAACTTTGCTGTTGTGGTTTTCGGCTTTCAACTGCGTTATGACATCTGATAAGTTTATTTATCTTTTCGGCAAGGTTATACCCGCATTATCGTTAGTGCTCAGTATGACCTTACGTTTTGTACCGAAATTCAAAACTCAGATGAAAAATGTAGCCGATGCACAAAGATGTATCGGCAGAGATATATCAAGCGGAAGTCTTATAAGTCGCACAAAAACTGCAATAACAATTATGTCGATTATGATAACGTGGTCGCTTGAGAATGCAATCGAAACTGCTGACAGTATGAAAAGCCGAGGTTACGGCTTAAAGGGCAGAACAGCGTTTTCTATTTATCGTTTTGAGGATAGGGATAAATACGTACTTGTATGGTTTGTGTTCTGTTTTCTGTATCTTCTGGCTGGAGTTATAGTATCTGCCTTTGGTTTCAGATATTTTCCGGATATACGATACTCAGCTTTCAATATTACAATCATACCTTTTTATTTTATTTACTTTGGACTATGCATAACACCTGTTGTGCTCAACACTGTGGAGGATAGAAAATGGAAAACTATATATTCAAAAATGTGAGCTTTTCGTATCCTGAGCAGGAGCAAAGAGCATTAAAAGATATTTCTTTTGAAGTTGTGCAAGGTGAGTTTTTAGTGCTTTGTGGTCCGTCAGGCTGTGGAAAATCCACACTTTTAAGACACTTAAAAACCTGCCTTAAACCACACGGAGCTTTAACAGGTGACATTCTTTTTGAGGGCAAGAAACTTGATGACGTTGACGCACGCACTCAATCTCAGAAAATCGGCTTTGTTATGCAGTCACCCGAAAATCAGGTTGTCACCGATAAGGTGTGGCACGAGCTTGCATTTGGTCTTGAAAGCTTGGGGTATGATACACCGACAATCCGCAGACGAGTTGCAGAAGTAGCGGCTTTTTTCGGTATTGAAAAATGGTTTTATAAAAATGTCAGCGAGCTGTCAGGTGGACAGAAACAGCTATTAAGTTTAGCTTCTGTTATGGCTATGCAACCAAGCGTTTTGGTGCTTGATGAACCTACAGCACAGCTTGACCCGATTGCGGCAACCGACTTTTTGGCACTTCTCGGCAGAATCAACCGAGAACTCGGCACAACTGTTATACTCACAGAGCACCGCCTCGAAGAAGCTTTTGTCTATGCAACAAGGGTTGTTGTAATGGAAAAAGGCGAAATAATCTGTGATGATGTTCCTCAGAAAGTCGGAATGACTCTCAAAGAAAAAGAAAACTCAATGTTTCTTGCTATGCCAACTGCTATGCGTGTATGGGCAGGAGTTGAGACAGATTTAAGTTGTCCTCTTACTGTGCGTGATGGCAGTGATTTTTTAAACATCAGAAATAAAGAAAAGCCCCTCAGGGAGCTTTATAAAAAAGACGATTTAATTCAAAGTGAAGATGTAGCTTTGAGAGTTGATAACATCTGGTTTCGATACGAGAAAGACTCACCTGATGTGGTCAAAGGTTTTTCACTTGAACTCAGAAAAGGCGATTTCTATGCATTACTAGGTGGTAATGGTGCAGGAAAAACAACTGCATTAAAAGTAATTTCAGGAATACTGCCATCATACAGAGGAGATGTGAAAGTAAACGGAAAGCTCTCTCATCTTCCGCAAAACCCTCAGACACTTTTTGTGAAACGCACTGTTCGAGAAGATTTGTATGAAGTGTTCAAAGGTGCTAAAATGTCAAAGAAAGAAAAAGACGAGCAGGTTGCACGTGTTGTGAAATTATGCGAGCTTTCAAATTTTCTTGACCGCCATCCGTATGACATCTCAGGCGGTGAACAACAGCGAACAGCTCTTGCGAAAGTGTTGCTGACATCTCCCGATGTATTATTGTTGGATGAGCCGACAAAAGGTTTCGATGCGGAATTTAAAGTCAGCTTTGCACATATTCTAAGAAAACTTTTGAAGCAAGGTGTAACCATTCTTATGGTCAGCCACGATGTAACTTTTTGTGCTGAGTATGCCCACCATTGCGGAATGTTTTTTGACGGCAATATTGTTGCAGAAGGCACACCGAGAGAGTTTTTCTCAGGCAACAGTTTCTATACTACTCCTGCAAATCGTATGGCTCGACACCTTATACCACAAGCCGTAACAGTCGAAGATATTACATATTGCTGTGGTGCAGAAATCAAAGAAGAAGCAGAAGAAGATGAAATGATAACACCACTACCGAAAGTCTCAAAAAGAAGTGTAAGCTTCAAACCAAAGCCACTTCCATGGTGGCGAAAGCTGACAGCTTGTGTTTCAATGCTTGTTGCTTTTGCTGTATTTTTATATGCAACAGGGATAACAGAATTATCTTCAATGGTGAATTCATCAGGCATAAGCGAACAAGGTTTTGATCAGCTGAAATTATATATAGTCTTGTTTGTGGCTTTGTCGGTGTTTATACTCTCGATAGGTCGAAGAAGTCCAGCACCGATTATGGTGCAAACTGATAAACAACACCGAAAACTAAACAGACGAACTATTACTGCTTCAGTTCTGATTTTACTTTTCATACCACTTACAATTTTTTGCGGTGTGTTCTATCTTGATGATGACTATTACAACATAATTGCTCTGCTTGTGCTACTCGAGTGTATGCTACCATTTGTGCTCGTCTTTGAGGGCAGAAAACCAAAAGCAAGAGAGCTTGTTACAATAGCTGTGCTGTGTGGCATAGCAGTTGCAGGACGAAGCCTGTTTTTTATGCTGCCGCAGTTCAAACCAGTTATGGCTTTGACAATAATTGCAGGTGTAGCCTTGGGTGGAGAAACAGGATTTTTAGTAGGTGCTGTTACAATGCTTACATCAAATATGTTGTTTTCACAAGGTCCATGGACACCTTGGCAGATGTTTGCGATGGGTATAATTGGGTTTTTGGCAGGTGTGCTGTTCAAAAAAGGATGGCTCAGAAGAACAAGAATGTCACTTGCTGTATTCGGAGTGCTATGTGCAGTTTTAATTTATGGTGGTATAATGAACCCTGCGGCGGCTTTGATGATTTCACCGCAGTCAGTAAATTTTGAGATGTTGTTTGCTTACTATGTGACAGGTTTGCCGATGGATTTGATTCACGGTTTTTCAACGGCTTTATTTCTTTTGCTTGTATCAGAACCGATGCTTGAAAAACTTGACCGAATAAAAATAAAATACGGTCTGATTGAATGACAGGAGTGCTCCATGAATAACAGTTCTAAATTTTTCAGAAACTACGAGTGTGAATATTTCCCTTGCCATAAGGTGAAAAATGATGATAACTTCAACTGCTTGTTTTGTTATTGCCCTCTGTATTTTCTGCCTCAATGTGGCGGAAATTACACCTTGATTGATAACAAAACAAAAGATTGCACCAATTGTCTGATTCCCCACAACAGAGATAATTATGAATATATACTTTTAAAACTCAAGGATAAACACAATGAACAATAAATACAACAAGCGAGTGTATGCCGGCTACTACAAGCGATATGATGGCAAGCTTATTTATGTAATCACCATTGCTAAAGATGAGCTGAGCGGAGAGGATACTGTTATTTACACTCCCTATTCTCGCAGAAATGACGTCGGATATTTTACAATCAGTAAAAGAAATTTCTGTGAGCCTGTAAAAGTGGATGGTAAACTTAAAGTAAGATATAAACGTCAAACGCAGATGAGAATAACGGATGACTTTTTAGAAATGCTAATATGCGACGACCTACCTGCACCTAAACGCAAGTTACCTCCAAAGCCTGATGAATTAAAGTCGAGGGCATATCGTCAGTCTGCTACATATTACGATTACGCAAAAGACCTATGCACAAACTATCTCGCAGATGTTCGAAGATATAATTATCTTAATACAACGAACAACATCTTTGAAAATTCAGATAACGCAAAAAAGATTATCAAAGAGGATGTTGACTTTCTGAAGAAATGTTTTAAAACAGTGCTCAAGGATTATGTTTCATTCTTTGAAGGTAGATTTATAAAAAGAATGTCTGTCAGGAAGTACGCAGAAGAACACAATATGAATCGTGGAAGCGTTGAGCATATTCAGCGTAAGATGTATCAGGAACTGGCTGTGCTCTTACACGAAAGGGACAAAGCTGACGGAATTGTCCGAATTAAAACTGAATAGATGAATTATTGAGTAAACACTTATCGGTATTGATAGGTGTTTATTTTTTTGTCTATCGTTATGAC
>JAFUKO010000116.1 GCA_017473555.1 Ruminococcus sp.
CCTTTGTAGAAGTCTGTGAACTTTATTCTAATCTGAGTGCTTCAGGAAGTTTGCTTGTTAACGGAGAACTTTATCCATATGAGTGTAGGTCTTGTCTTCTCAAAGTTTTCTGTGAGGGCAACAATATAGAAACAGTCCGCTATACGATAGAAAATGGTGTTTTTATATTTCCATTAAATTCGTACGCACAAGATTACAGAGATGACTTTCCAAAAGCAGCTCAATTATCCGACAAAATATATAATAGAGTTGAAGCTGTAAATAAAGTAGAGCATGGTTTTGAGAATGAATTTCAGTACAGTAGTTTTACGATAGATTATGAAGATCAGCTAGAGCTCGAAAAGTATAATGATTTAGATTCTTTTCCGATTATGATATCATCACAGGTGTCGATGGCCGATGAAGATTTGAGTGATAAAGCAAGACAGTGGTTTGAAAGTGACATACCGGAGGAGTACAATTCTCTTGAACTTGACGACGAAAGACTATTAAACTATTTAATACAAGATACTATAGAGATATGTAACGAGATTTTTAGAAGAGTCAAAATAACGGTTGAGGTTACTTACGAAGACAAAACTACCGATAGCGAAACAATTACATTTGCCTGTACAGGTGCAAATGAATACAAAGGCTTTGTCATAGGAGCTCGTATTGTAAATGAATAAAGCGTGTTGCTAAATAAAAAAGACAACAACGCAAAAGGCTGGCGGAATAATTTCCGTCAGCCTTTCTGTATGTTAGGTTTCTGTTTTTTAGTAAATAAAGTAAATCAAATTTCAGCGTCAACAGCACAACCACATTCAAGTGACTTTTTGACGTCTAAAATACGCTGGTTTGTACTGCCTCTGAATTTGAGCATAAGTGAACGCTTTTCGAGTACAAACGGACCGTCAACAAGCCAGTCGCAATATGAGAGTAGCTCTTTGTACTCAGGGTGAGCATCAAACTGTGAGATTAAATGCTCAAAGGTGTAGCCTGTGTAGCAGAAGATGTCATAGCCTTTTTCCTTTGCTTCTTTTGCAAGGATGCTCAGACTTTCTGCCTGAGAAAACGGCTCACCGCCTGAAAATGTCAGACCACGCAAGATAGGGTCTTTCTGGGCTTCTTCTAAAATACGCTGTGTTGAAGAATCGTAACCACCCTCAAAATCCCACGTCTGTTCGTTGTGACAGCCTTTGCAGTGGTGTGGACAGCCCTGAGTGAACACTGTCATTCGTATACCAGGACCGTCAACGATTGATTCTCTGATAACGCCTGCGAGTCGTAGTTTTGCCATTATACAGCCTCGGCACCCTGTAAACCGCTCTCGCCTAAAGAGTGCTTTACTCTGTCTTCAACTTCGCTTCGTTTAGCGTTATTAAAGCGGTCAACTGTACCAACAAGGTAGCCTGTGATACGTCTGATACGCTCAAAGCCGACACCCTCGCTGCCTTCTTTTCTGCCACACTTAGGACAAACGTCGCCGATGATACCTGTGTGACCGCATACAGGGTCTCTGTCAACAGGGTGGTTGATTGAGCCGTAGCCGATGCCTGACTCTTTCATACATCTTACAACCTGCTCAAAAGCATCTAAGTTCTGAGACGGGTCACCGTCAAGCTCAACATAGGAGATATGACCTGCGTTTGTAAGGTTGTGGTATGGTGCCTCGAGCTTAATTTTATCAAATGCACCGATAGGGAAGTATACAGGAATGTGGAATGAGTTAGTGTAGTAATTTCTGTCAGTAACGCCCTCAATTACGCCGAAACGCTCTTTGTCCATACGAACAAATCTGCCTGACAGACCCTCAGCAGGAGTAGCAAGAAGTGAGAAGTTAAGCTGGTATTTTTCACTTGCTTTGTCCATCTTCTTTCTCATAAAGCCGATGATTTCAAGACCAAGACGCTGAGCCTCCTCAGTTTCGCCGTGATGCTTACCGATAAGAGCTTTGAGTGTTTCAGCAAGACCGATGAAACCGCATGAGAGTGTACCGTGTTTTAAAACTTCTCTTACTTCATCGTCGATAGAGAGCTTGTCGGAGTCAATCCAGATGCCCTGACCCATAAGGAATGGGTAGTTTCTCACGCATTTCTGACACTGAATTTCAAATCTCTCTAAAAGCTGGTCGATAACCATATCGAGCATTCTGTCGAGCTGTTCAAAGAAGAAGTCAACGTTCTTGTTCGAAAGAATAGCAAGACGTGGCAGGTTGATTGATGTAAAACTTAAGTTTCCTCTGCCGTATGTGATTTCACGGGAAGGGTCGTGAACGTTACCGATAACACGGGTACGACAACCCATATAAGCGATTTCTGTTTCAGGGTGACCTTCCTTATAATACTGGAGGTTATATGGAGCGTCGATGAATGAGTAGTTAGGGAACAGACGCTTTGCAGATACTCTGAATGAGAGCTTGAATAAATCGTAGTTAGGGTCGCCTTCGTTGTAGTTAACGCCTTCTTTAACCTTGAAGATATGGATAGGGAAGATAGGTGTTTCAGAGTTGCCTAAGCCCTTTTCTGTAGCGAGCATAACGTTTTTGATAACGAGTCTGCCCTCAGGGGAAGTGTCAGTACCGTAGTTGATTGATGAGAAAGGAATCTGAGCACCTGCACGTGAGTGCATAGTGTTGAGGTTGTGAACCAGAGCTTCCATAGCCTGATATGTAGCACGGTCGATTTCTTTTTCAGAGTGTTTTAAAGCAAAACGCTGGATTTTACCTGCACTCTTTTCGCCGTAAGCCTCAGTCAAAAGCTCAAGCTCTTTAGCCATATATTCTTTGCCTGCTGAAAGCATAGGAGTGTCATTTGAGAGCTCTTCTGCTTTGTCACAGATATCTGCTAAAACTGCATCTGCATCTTCAATTTCTTCAATAAGCTCAACAGCACGAGTGATGTTCTTTCTGTAGAGCTTTCTGTATGTTTTCTTGACACCAGGAGCCATAGCGTAGTCAAAGTTAGGCACTGACTGACCGCCGTGCTGGTCGTTCTGGTTAGACTGGATAGCGATACAAGCTAAAGCTGAGTATGATGCGATATCGTTAGGCTCACGGATAAAGCCGTGACCTGTAGAGAAGCCGTCTTTGAACAGCTTTAATAAATCAATCTGACAGCAGGTTGTTGTCAGTGTTAAGAAGTCCAGATCATGGATGTGGATGTCGCCGTTTCTGTGAGCTTTAGCGTGCTTTGGATTTAAGATATACATCTCGTAGAACTGCTTAGCACCCTCACTGCCGTATTTAAGCATTGTGCCCATAGCAGTGTCACCGTCGATGTTAGCGTTTTCACGCTTAACGTCGTTGTCCTTAGCGGACATAAAAGTGAGGTCCTCGTAAATTTTCATCAGCTTTGTGTTCATTTCACGAACACGAGTACGCTCTGCACGATAAAGGATGAACTCCTTTGCTGTACGAGCGTGGCCGTTCTCGATGAGGACTTTTTCAACAGTGTCCTGAACGTGCTCAACAGTAGGGGTAGAATTTCCCTGTTCAGCCTCTAAGTATTCGCAGACCTTCTGAGCAAGGTCGTTAGCTGCGGTGTAGTCGTTGCCGCCGATAGCCTGAGCTGCTTTATATATAGCCTGTGCAATCTTGTCGAGATCAAACTCTACAGCTCGTCCGTCACGCTTGACGATTTTAGTAATCATAATGCTCCCCCTTATATAGTTACAAACTTGTTATTGAAACGGTCACACAACACTATATCTAGTGGTGACCCTGAAAGTGCTTATACAGTATAGCCTACACGTAGTGTAAAATCAATATCCGTTTTGTACAATAAAAAACTTTTTATTTGTACAATATAGCCATTGACAGGGCGTTATATTTTGAAAAGAGAAATTTAACAAAATTTTGTGTCGAATAAAGAAAATACCACTATATATAGTAGTCGGGTAAAGTGCTAAAGCAAAGGTTACAGCTTTGTATTTCTATATTCGCACAGCGAAATTTAAAGCGGACAATAAAAAACCGACACCCGTAAAAGATGTCGGTTTGATAACAATATGTAGTTGTTCAAACACTCGAGCCTTTTGCCCGAACACTCGGACGCTTAGATATCACGCCTTCGTCGTCACAAAGCCTCTTGATTTGATTTTTCTAAACGAAAAATCGTCATATATCGGCTTGCTCCTCCTCTCCCCAAAATCTTAGATTTCGGGGACCCTGAAATTTTCCGCTACTCCTCAAAAGTCCACATACTCTCTCGCCCTTCCTCGTCCACTTACGTGGACAGCAGTCGGTCGGTTTCGTATTTGACTTTATGAGGGCTACGGACCTCGGACGCTTAGATATCACGCCTCGTTTGTTCTCGCACCTCTTTCAAATCTCTACTGTTCCTCTGTCACTTGCTAAAATCAAAGAATAGATTTTCTCTTTGATTTTTAAACTCGTGACTTCGATCACATTGAGATTTGAAAGGCTCGAACACTCGGACGCTTAGATTTCAACAGTATTAACTTTCTCGAAGTCGTCAGTGATTTCCTTTGATGGAGCCTTTGTGCACAGTGTTACAACAACTGCTACTAAAGCTGCAAGGAAGAAGCCGATAACGAGTGAGTAAAGACCGGTAGAAGAACCAAGTGTCTCACCGCCGATTTTGATGTAATCCCAGAAGATTACGAATGCGGCACCTGTAGCCATACCTGCAACTGCACCAGGGAGGTTGAATCTCTTCCAGAAGAGTGAGAGAAGTACTACAGGACCGAATGCAGCACCGAAACCAGCCCATGCGTTTGATACAAGACCCATGATAGATGAGTTAGGATCAAGAGCGATGATGTAAGCAACAATAGCAACTGCTACAACAGCGATTTTACCAACTAAAAGAGCGTTCTTTTCAGATGCTTTCTTGTTGATAGCGCCCTTGTACATATCTTCACTTACCGCAGAAGCTGTAACTAAAAGCTGTGAATCAGCAGTTGACATAATAGCAGCTAAAATTCCGCAAAGGAAAATACCACCGATGAAGATAAGGGCGAAGTTGCCGTCGAAAATCTGGAGAATAGTCTTGATGAATACTGTTTCGCTGTTTGTGCCGTCGAGAACATCAGCAAGGAAGCCTCTTGCAAAAACACCAAGGAGTGATGCAGCACCGAGAGAGAGGATAACCCAAACGATAGCGATAACTCTTGACTTCTTAACCTCAGCATCAGAACGGATAGCCATAAATCTGATGAGGATATGTGGCATACCAAAGTAACCTAAAGCCCAACCTAAGTTAGAGATGATTGAAACAGCAGTGATAGGGTTGCCTTCACTGTCTTTCATAAGTGAAAGGTAGCCTGCCGGGTCAGCAACACCTTTTGCTGAAAGAGAAGCAGAAACTGAGCCGTAGTCGCCTGTGATACCTACATAAGCGATAATCGGAACAGCTAAAATAGCGATAAGCATCAAAATGCCCTGTATAAAGTCAGTGTAACATACAGCCTTGAAACCACCCATAAATGTGTAAACAAGGATAACTACTGATGCGATTGTAAGACCGATGAGATACATTGTGTCAGCATTGTCAGCAGAGCCGAAAACGTTAGCAAAAAGCTTAGCACCTGATGAGAAAGCTGATGCTGTGTAAACCGCAAAGAACACGATGATGATAAGAGAAGCGGCGATTTTAAGAATACCCTTCTTATCGTGGAAACGGTTCTCAAAGAAGCTAGGGATTGTCAGTGAGTTGTTAGCAACAATTGTGTACTTTCTGAGTCTTCTTGCTACTAAATACCAGTTAAGAACAGTACCGATGAAAAGACCGATAGCAATCCACACTTCGCCTGTACCTGCAAGGTAAATAGCACCAGGCAGACCCATCAAAAGCCATCCACTCATATCGGAAGCCTGTGCAGAAAGAGCTGCTGTCCAGCTGCCTAGACCACGTCCGCCGAGGAAGTAGTCTTCATTATTCTTGTTCTTTGAGCTTAATGCACCGATTAAAATCATCATGAGCATATATGCACCAAATGCAACAAGAATGATAATTTGTTTTTCTGTCATTTTATTCCCTCCATTTTTAAAATTAAAAATGCACCTTAACATTTTAACACATTAAATTATTAAAATCAATAGGTAAGAATGAGTAAGTTTAAAACACTAAATTTCTAAAACTATTGTAATAAGTTAACAATTATATTATAATATAAAGGAATATGTAAACTGGGGTGATATGTGTGTTATTTACTCGTAGACTGTGGGCGGAGATAAATATGGACGCCGCTATTTCCAACTATCACGCAATTAAAGAAAAAATAGGAGAGGACACAAAAATCTGCTGTGTAGTAAAAGCCGACGGCTACGGCCATGGTGCTGTAGAGCTTGCAAAACTCTACAGTGAGCTTAATTGCGACTATTTTGCTGTGTCCAATCTAGACGAAGCGTTGGAGCTAAGAGATGCAGATATAAAGGAGCCTATTGTTATTTTAGGCTACACTCCTGCAAACAGATGTGAAGATTTATCAAAATACAACATCTCACAGGCGGTGTACGGTCTTGATTACGCAAAGATGCTCTCTGATGAATGTGTCAAAGCAGGTGTAAAGTGTAAAATCCACATCAAATGCGACACAGGTATGAGTAGACTTGGCTTTATGTGTCAACAGTTTCCACGAGATGATTATTCTATAGAAGAAATAAGAACAGCCTGCACCTTGCCTAATTTAGTGACAGAGGGTATATTCACTCACTTTGCAGTAGCAGACGAGTGTGATGAGGGCAGAGATTTTACAAGACAGCAGTACAATGCTTTTACACATACTGTTGATGCACTCAAAAAACAGGGCATAGCATTTGAGGTGACACATTGTTCAAACTCAGGTGCGATACTCGACCACGCCGATATGAAGCTCGATATGGTCAGAGCAGGCATCATCCTGTACGGACTTGCTCCGTCAGATAAACTAAAGGACAAGCTTAACCTTGAGCCGATTATGCGACTCAAAACTATGGTGTCATACGTCAAAGAAATCAAAAAGGGCACAACTGTCAGCTACGGCAGAACATTTACAGCCCAGCGTGATATGAAAATTGCGACAGTGCCTGTGGGCTATGCTGATGGATACATCCGTGCTTTTGCAAAAGACGGCTATATGTTCATAAAAGGTCAGAAAGCAAAAATCATCGGAAGAATCTGTATGGACCAGACTCTTTTGGATGTCACCGATATTGAAGGTGTAGAGATTGGAAATGTTTGTGTTCTGTTTGGCAACGGCAGGGGTGGAGAGCCTACTCCTGATGATGTTGCAAAATGGGGCAATACTATAAACTACGAAATCGTGTGCTCGGTATCAAAGCGAGTGCCGAGATTATACCGCCGTGATGGCGTTACTGTGGAAGTGATGTATAAGATATGAAACTCTTAGTAGTAGACGGAAACTCGATATTAAACCGTGCGTTTTACGGAATCAGACCGCTCACAACAAAGGACGGTATGTTCACAAATGCAATCTACGGTTTTTTGACAATGCTCGAAAAAATTAAAGCTGACACAACTCCTGACAGAGTAGCTATTGCGTTTGACCTGAAAGCTAAAACTTTCCGCCACAACGCATACGCTTTGTACAAGGCTAACCGCAAGGGTATGCCTGAGGAGCTTCATATGCAGTTACAACCGCTTAAAGATTTGCTTACTGCTCTTGGCTATAAGATTGTCACCTGTGAAGGTTATGAGGCTGACGATATTTTAGGTACACTTGCAAAATCATGTGAAGAAAATGGCGACGAGTGTGTTATTGCAACAGGAGACAGGGACAGCCTACAGCTTGTATCAGACAGAGTATCTGTGCGTTTGGCTAAGAACCTAAACGGCACTATGATTTATACACCTGATATTGTAAAAGAGGAGTACGGTGTTACACCTAAAGAGCTGATTGAAATAAAAGCAATTCAGGGTGATACATCCGATAATATCCCGGGTGTTGCGGGTATAGGTCCTAAAGGTGCTACCGAGCTGATTCAGAAATTCAAGACAGTAGAATACATCTACGAGCACATTGACGAACTGGATATAAAAGAAAATATGCGTAAAAAGCTTGTTGCGAGCAAAGACAACGCTCTGATAAGCCGTATGTTAGGTGAAATCTGTGTCACTGCACCAGTGGACACAAACCTCGATTCCTACGTTGTGACAGACGGCGACAAAGCTGAAGCATCTAAAATGATGGGCAGACTCGAACTTTTCTCGCTGATAAGTAAGCTGGGACTCGACAAAGTTGATGACGCTCACATTGAAGTTGAGGAAAAGACGGTCAGCTTTGATGTTGTAGAGCTTGATTTTGAAAATTCTGTAAAAGAAATAAAATCACACATTAAGAATAATTCAGCACCGCTGTGCGTGTATGCCCACTTTGAGGGTGACGATGTGCTTAACAAGACACTTGTTTACTCAGCCTGTGTCCTTGATAAAAAGATTGTTTTGTGCAAAGACCCTGCACTCTTGTGCGAAGTGCTCAAGAGCGAGAAGATTGAAAAAGAAGTATTTTCTTCTAAAGAATTATTCTCTTACGCTGATTTGAATAACTTTGAGGTAAAGAGCCTGACTTTTGATATCTCGCTTGCAGGATATTTGCTCAACCCTAACGCTTCTTCCTACGATTTAGAAAAGCTCTGTGCTCAGTACGAGGTAAGAGTTCCTGTTGTAAATGACGAGAAGTATAAGGACTACGCAGTAATCGGTGCTATGCCTGAGCTGTGTGAGATTTTAAAGAAGAATATCGACGACGCTGACCAAGGCTCGCTTTTACACGATATCGAAATTCCGCTTGCAAATGTTCTGGCTAAAATGGAGAACATCGGCTTTGCGGTGGATGTACAGGGTATCACAAAATACGGCGAAGATATAAAAGCACAGGTCGATAATCTTGAGCAGGAGATTTACTCCCAGATTGGCTATGAGTTTAACATCAATTCTCCAAAACAGCTTGCTGTTGCACTGTTTGAAGACTTGGGACTCCCTGCTAAAAAGAAAACAAAAAGCGGATATTCCACAAACGCAGACGTGCTTGAGAGTTTAGTGAATTACCACCCTGTAATTTCAATGATTCTGCAGTACAGAACGCTCGCAAAGTTGAAGTCAACCTACTGTGACTCTCTCATAAAGGTAGTCAGAGAGGACGGACGAATCCACTCGTCGTTCAACCAGACTGAAACTCGTACAGGACGTATCAGCTCAACTGAGCCTAATTTGCAGAACATTCCTGTCAGAACAGAGCTTGGCAGAGAGCTTAGACGCTTTTTCGTTGCAAAAGATGATTGCGTGCTGATTGATGCCGACTACTCACAGATTGAGCTCAGAGTGCTCGCTCATATTTCAAATGACGAGAATATGTGCAAAGCGTTTACCGATAATGTTGACATCCACTCTGTGACAGCGTCACAGGTGTTCAATATGCCACTTAATATGGTCACACCGATTATGCGTTCAAGAGCAAAGGCGGTCAACTTCGGTATCGTTTACGGCATCGGTGCATTCTCACTTGCTAAAGACATCGGCGTTACTAATAAAGAAGCATCAAACTATATTAAATCATACCTTGCTCATTATAGTGGCATCGACTCATATATGAAGAACATCATCGAACTCGCAAAAGTTGAGGGCTATGTCGAAACATTGTTTAAAAGAAGAAGATACCTGCCTGAGCTTACTGCATCTAACCACATCACCCGTGCGTTTGGTGAGCGAGTAGCTCGAAATGCTCCAATTCAGGGCACAGCCGCTGATATCATTAAAATAGCAATGGTCAAGGTTGACAAGAGATTAAAAGACGAGGGGCTTTCTGCTCGACTGATTTTACAGGTGCACGACGAACTGATTGTCGAAGCTCCAGCGTATGAGTCTATGATTGTTGCGATGATTTTACAAGAAGAGATGGAAAACGCCGCAAAACTTAATGTTCCGCTTGTTGCCGAGGCAAAAGTCGGCAAAACTTGGTTTGACGCAAAGGATTGATATTATGAAAAACGTATTATTTGTCTGCACAGGCAACACCTGTCGCAGTCCTATGGCAGAAGCTATTTTCAATGATATATGCGAAAAAAACGGCTTGCCACATCATGCACGTTCAGCAGGTGTCGCTACAGTAAACGGCATACCTGCCGCTAAAAATGCTATTGAAACTATGGCAAATATGGGAATAGATTTAACACAGCACAAGGCACGATTTCTGCCTAATGTGAAGCTGTCTGATTACGATTTGTTTGTGACTATGAATTACGACCAGGCGACTTTAGTTGAGAGCTTAGGCGTACCTAAGGAATTTATCAGAGTTCTCGAGAAAGCTCCTACCGATAAGTACGATATCGAAATCGGTATCGCTGACCCATTTGGTGGCGATATGCTCGCATACAAAAAATGTGCCGAAGATTTAAAGGTCACAATAGCTGAGCTTATTAAAACATTATGATTATATGTAAAATGACACCAGAGCACCTTCTCGGTGTTATGGCGGTAGAAAACAGCAGTTTTACTCATCCATGGAGTGAAAACGGCTTTGTTGATGAGATAGAAAAGGAAAGCTCCTTTTGCTATGTAGCTCTTCAAAATGACACGGTAGTAGGCTTTGCAGTACTTGAAACTGTGCTTGATGAGGGCAACCTGCTCGATATTGCGGTCGATGAAAAGTATCGCAGACAAGGTATAGCAAGAAAGCTATTCAAAGAGCTTTTTAAAGTAGCGGATGAAAAAAAGCTCAGCTTCATCACGCTTGAAGTAAGAGAAAGCAGCACGCCCGCTATCTCGCTGTATGAGGCACACGGTTTTGAAAGGGTAGGAGTACGCAGAAATTACTACTCTAAACCAACCGAAAACGCTGTGCTGATGACAAAGTATTTTAACCTGTAAGGTGATTGTTATGAGAATTTTATCTATAGAAAGCAGTTGTGACGAAACAGCCGCAGCAGTAGTCGATGACGGCAGAGAGGTTATCTCCTCAGTTATTGCATCTCAGGTCGAAGAGCACAAGCTCTACGGCGGTGTTGTGCCTGAGATTGCGTCCAGACGACACGCAGAGTCTATCGTCGGTGTTGTAAACGAAGCGTTAGAAAAAGCGGATACCACACTAGATGACATCGATGCTATCGCTGTGACACACGCACCCGGACTTATCGGTGCACTTTTAGTCGGAGTTAACTTTGCAAAAGGTCTGTCACTTGCTACTAAAAAACCGCTTGTGCCTGTGCACCATCTGCGTTCTCACATAGCGGCTAACTATATTTCACATAAAGAATTAAAACCGCCGTTTTTATGCCTTGTAGTATCTGGCGGTCACAGCCATATCGTTATGGTTGAAAGCTACACAAAGATGCGTATCATCGGCCGCACTCGTGATGATGCCGCAGGCGAGGCTTTTGACAAGGCGGCTCGTACTATGGGTATTCCATATCCGGGCGGTATTATGCTTGACAAAATCGCAGAGCAGGGTGATGAAAACGCATTCAAGTTACCTCATCCTAAGGTTGACGATGCACCGTATGATTTCTCGTTCTCGGGACTTAAGACCGCTGTTATAAACATCATCCATAATATGGAGCAAAAAGGCGAGACGGTTCCTAAAGAGGACGTTTGTGCGAGCTTTAGAAAAGCTGTTGTCGATTGCCTGACCAAGAATTTTATCAAAGCGGCAGAAGATTTAGGTGTCAAAACACTGGTGACAGCAGGCGGTGTTTCTGCAAACTCACTTTTAAGACGAGAGCTTCAAAAAGCGTGTGAAGAAAAGGGCTTTGAGCTTTATATGCCTGATTTGTCGCTGTGTGGTGACAACGCCGCTATGGTAGGCTCACAGGGATACTATGAATATCTCTCAGGAAACATCGCACCACTTGATTTGAACGCTGTTGCGACACTACTGATTGATTACAGAGAATAAGACAGTATATAAAAGTATACTATTATAAGAGA
Source organism: Ruminococcus sp. (assembly GCA_017473555.1). Taxonomy (GTDB): domain Bacteria; phylum Bacillota; class Clostridia; order Oscillospirales; family Acutalibacteraceae; genus Ruminococcoides. The sequence goes on from JAFUKO010000116.1 coordinate 11,865, forward strand.
GGGGTGACGATATGAAAAAGCTGAGTGTTAAAATCACAGCCTTTGTGCTGTGTATTCTTATGTGCGTGTCGCTTTGTTCATGTGATATGATAAACTCAGCGATTGAGTCTGTAACTGATACCGTATCGTCGCTCGTTGCCCCAAAAGGTATGGTCGAGGATATATCGCTTGGTTATACTGAAATGGATAGCACGCCTTATTCTTATTCACCGCATTACACTCCGTTTTTGTGCAGAGAGTCATACAACTGCTTAGAAAATGACAAAATGCGTGAGCTTTACGATATGCTGTATGAGTCGGCGTTTTTTGTATATCCAAGGTCTTTTTCAAACGCTGAGTACAAGTGCAGACAGGTAGTGTTGCTTGAATCCCAGCTTAGCGAAGCTCAGATACGTTTAGTGATTAAAGCGTTGACAGATGATAATCCTCAGGTGTTCTGGCTGTCCACAACATTCGGCTTTTTAGTCAGTCCTGCTGAAAACTACACAGCAGTTCAGCTTTACTCAAGGTCGCATCCTGAAATACTCAAAGAGGATATCTCAAAGCTTAAAGCAGAGGTTGATGAATTTTTCGAGTCTGTCGAAAGCGGACTTTCACAGTACGAAAGAGAAAAGTACGCCCACAATTTCATACTTGAAAAATGTGAGTACGATGATTCGCTTAAAGATACGCTCACTGTCCCAAAGGGCAAGGAAGCCGCTTTTGACCCATATGGGGTTATGGTTGATGGAGTGGCTGTGTGCGAGGGATATGCCCGCACATTCCAGCTTTTGTGCAACGGTCTGGGACTCAAGTGTATTAACATAATCGGCGAGAGTGAGGGTGAACTCCATATGTGGAACGCTGTCGAGCTTGACGGCGACTACTACTATGTTGACCCTACATGGGACGATAAAGACGACGAAGCCTTTATGTACGATTACTTTAACATAAGTGAAAAACAGCTTTTATACGATCACGATTTTTCAGCTTTGAGCGAAGATATGAGCGATGAGGAAATCTGTGGCGAGGGCAGAGTCAACGCATTGACGTCGAATTTCTTTATCCCTAAATGTACGTCAACAGCGTATAATTACTACATCAGGGAGAGCGCTCACCTGAGTAACTACGAGGGCGAGAAAGTTAAAGAAAAACTACTTCAGTCAGCACTTAATAAAGAAAAGTATTTCAACTTTTATATCGACCCTAAAGAGCTGACTTACGAGTACGCTGTGGACCAGCTTTTCTTTTCATATCCGCAGTACTTTTTCAAATACGTTGACGATGTTAACTACGAGTTGCCTGACTATTCGCTCGATAAAAACAATCTGTCATTTTATCAAAAAGAGCAGATTAGTGTAGTTACGATTATGCTAAAATACGTGTAAAGATTTAAGTAAGAGGTATATGTATGGTTATAATTTCAGTTGATTTAGGCAAAGCCAGAACAGGTCTTGCTATCAGCGACAAAACAGGATTTTTAGCTTCACCGCTATGTATGATTGAAGAAAAAAGTCCGACAAAGCTACTCAGCAAAGTAGCCGATGCGGTTATAGAAAATAAGGCAGAGCTTATAGTCGTCGGACTGCCTAAGAATATGGACGGCAGTGAGGGCGACAGTGCTAAAAACGCAAGAGAGTTTGCCTTGTCACTTAGCGAAAAGACAGGTGTAAAAACCATTATGCAGGACGAGCGTGGCACTACAATCACTGCACACTCGTATTTGTCCCAGCGTGATGTCAAAGGCAAAAAACGTAAGGCACAGGTTGATATTGTAGCGGCATCTATTATTTTACAGGACTATCTGGATTCACACCGATAACACGGTTTACATATAAGGAGGATATTATGACACAGGAATTAATCGAGAAGATAAACACCCTCGCTAAGAAAAAGAAAACGGAAGGCTTAACACAAGAGGAACAAAAGCTTCAGAAAGAGCTGTACAAAGAGTACCTCACACAGTTTCGTTCAGGCTTTAAAGCTCAGCTTAATAACGTTGACGTTAAGTTTCCTGACGGCAAGGTTGTACCGCTCACTGATCTTAACAAGAAAAAATAAAGCAGTAAAAAATCCCACCCAAGTGTTTATGCTTGAGTGGGATTTTTTTATGTTGTTAAGATTATTCCAAACGGTTAATAGGGTTTGACTCTCTTGCTAAACATTCGCTCAGTGCGATGAAGATGAAGAGAAACGGTGTGACAATCGGGTTGTAGATGTTTACAACAGATTGTGCGGCGTAAGTGATAACAGGGAAGACAAAAATCAGAGCAAGCTCGTTTTTGAGTGATACTTTAAAGCTCCTGTAAACGCTTGTTATAAGAATAGCAAGGTAGGATAAAAGTCCCAGCACACCCTGTGTCACAAGGTAGTTTAAAAATTCGCTGTGGATGCAGTTTGTTGAGCCGTTGTTGAATCTGATGCTCAGCTCCTCAAAATACGGTTCAAAAACATGGTAGAAGGTGTCGCAGCCGCTACCAAACATTATGTGAATAAAGTCAAAGTCAAAGAACTCTTTCATGCCGTTTATCCAGAAAAAGCCTCGGTGAGTACCCCATCTGTCATCAAAACGCAGTATCTGGGACAGAGAGCCGATGTCAGATGTAGTGTCAACAAATGTATAGTAGTAGAGATAATACGAGAATACACCCACTGCAATAACACCGATTAAAGAGATTGTAGCCGTCAGCGTATTTTTGAGTGCCTTGGAATTGACAAATTTTCGGTCTTTATAGAAAAACAACAGGCACGTGATTACGGCACACAAGGTGATGATAACGTAAATCTTGTTGCTGTATACAAGCATCTCGCCGATTCTTTCAAAGCCCTTTGATTTGTCTTTCATAATGAAAGAGAAAGCTTTAAGCAGTAAGCCTGATGTGAACATTATGGTCAGAGCAAAGAAAAACCATCTCAGCAGGTGTGGTTTTCTCACACATACAAGTGCCATAACAAACAACATAGTGAAAAATCCGATGTAGCCTGAGTTTGAGCCTGCAACCAGCAGTCCGCAGTAAGCAAAGGCGATTGAAACCGCTGAGAGGATTTTTACATATCGTTTTTTCTGTACGACAAACATCATCATAGAAAACGGCAGAAATACGCACATATATGATGCTATTGTGTTTTTGTTGCCGATTGTTGTGCCAAAGTCATTTATGACATCCTGAGAGTAGCCTGTCATTATGCCCAGCGGGTCAATGTAGAAAAAGTGCAGTACCGCAAGTCCTGAGATAAGACAGCCGAAAACCAGAAATGCTAAAAGCACATAGTTTTTGAAGTAGTAGTATCTAGAGAGTATGAAGTACATCGCTGTGTATAAAAACAGCAGTATAAGTCCGTTATCTCTGCCTGCACCTCCTGTTAAGGAGTCGAGCTTGTAGTCGCTCACGATTGTTGTGATGCAAGCAAAAGCAAAAAAGCATAGAAATGCTATGTCGGTAGAAGATACATCAAAAAACTTTTTGTGCTCAACTACTCTGTTTTGTGGGGGAGCGTTTTTATCCAGATAGTACGATAGTGAGATGACAACGATGCTTATTATAAGTGCACCTGTCAGTGATATGTACAGGTAGAATTTATCGTTTCTCGCACTGGCGTACTGATTAGTAAGAAAAACCTCAAAGAACGTGAACATCACAAGCAGGTAGTAGTTAACCATTGAGTGACGCATATTGTAGCTTGATTTTTTCTGTACATTTTGTTTTTTATCAGCCATAGTTTAACCTTCTAAAGTAAAAGTCATATAAACAGGGTTGTGGTCAGAGTACATAAACTTTGTGTCGATAACATCAGCTTTTGAAACTTTGACGTTGTCGGATACAACAAAGCCGTCGAGAGTAACGTTGAACTGACCGCTCTCTTTATATGGTTCATCTGTATTTCGACAGGTAGCGACAGGCTTGGTTTTGTCAAACGGAGCAACAAGACTCAGCCCTGTGCCGTCTAGCATATCAACAGGAAACGCCTGTGCCCAGGTGTATTCTTCACCTGATACGCCGAAAATAGAACCACTATCCATGAGTAAATCTTTGTTGAAGTCTCCGCCACAGATAACGTAGTTACCATTTTCGTATTCTTTTTTCATATCGCTTATCAGAAGCTCGAGCTGTTGTGTGGCGATTGTGCCGTCACTTGTGTATGCAGAAAGGTGCACTGTGTAGAGCACAAGCTCTTGGCCGTTATCAGTCTTTATGCGTGAAACGCTGTAGCATCTGTCAAGGTCAACAAGTTTCATCAGTGACGTTTCAATTGGAAGTGAGTAACGTGTGCTGTCATAAATGTCAAATCTGCTGAGTGTCAGTAAGCCTGACAGCGACTTGCCGTGAGGCTCTAAGAACGGATAGAACAGATACGGTGAGTCGTAGTTTATAGCGAACACGCTGTCGTAGTCATTTAATGCATCATCAAGATACTGTTGCTGGTCAACGTGGTGCGAGCGGGTTGAGTGTTTGTCAACCTCCTGTAGCATAACGATGTCAGCATCCTCTGTTTTGAGCACTGATTCAATGCCTTTTAGCACATCGTTTACACAGTCTTCGCTTTTTGCGCGACTGCTTTTTCCACCGTCCATAAAAAAGCTGAAATCCTGAGTGTAAGCACAAAAGCCGATGTTGTATGATACGGCTTTGAGCTCTTGGTTTACTGGAATATTTTCGGTTACCTCGTCGTTTATTTCAAGTGCGAGATTATCTTCAATTCTGTGGTAATCAATGAGCACGTAGCTTACATAAGAGATAGCGACAACTATAACAGCAAGCAGTATGCACAGCAGTGCTCTGAGGATTTTACCGATAACACTTTTCTTTTTCATATTTCACCTTAGTATAAGCCTCTTATCGAGCTGGCAAGAATACACAGATTTTCATAAGGGAAGTCGTGACCAAAAGCGATTTCGCCTGTGAATGAACCAGGCTTGAGAGTGATATCACCTACTGTGTCACCGTTGATAACAAGCTGTACTTCTGACAAATCCTGTGTTGAGTTTATGATATCTGTAGCTTCCTGTGTCACCTTGATTGAGATGTAGCTGTCTTCGTCTGTGGTGCCGTAAACCGCAAAGATGTCAAAATCTTCGCCGAAAATGATAGTGGTGTTTGTGGATGCGTCTATCAGTGCGATATCGCAGTTGATTTCAGCCCACTCAGGCTCGATAGTGACAGCCTCTGTAGGAGGGAGGGTGTGAGTTGTATTGTCAACCTGTGGGGTTTCGTCTTTTGAGCAACCCGTGATTAACATACAAGCGGATAAAATAAGTGCTAAAACTAAAATAAAAGCAGTTGTTTTTTTCATAATATCACCTTATTTGCGTTTATATACTTCGACAAAGTATTCTTTGTCAACCAGTGTGTAATCATTTTTCATGACATCTCGCATCAATTGTGCGTTCTCATTGTGTCTTGTGTCGATTACAAAGTAGTCGGTCTGTTCGATGTCTTTGTAGTAATCAGGAACTGTGTATATCTCATCTATAAAATACAGGTGTGGCATAATGAAGTGCCCTGCTGTGACGCTCTTGTCTTTAGGAATAGCGTGCAACATTTCTTCAATAGCCTCTGTTTTCATACCGTTGTTCTCTTCGTATATTGTGTTGTTTCTGATTTTAGGTGTGATTACGCTTGTAGCTAAAGTCATACACAGAATAACTGACATCAGTAACGCAAGACGTTTTGTGCTGCCCTTGAGATTTGTGATGCCTACCATTGCACAGAAGATAATAAGTGCTGCTACACCGTAGGTGTACTGGTAGTCGATGTTGTACTGATACTGCCATGACTGCATAAGGTTTATCGGAATAATCGGTAACAGTAAAATGAGTGTTGATATCTGCTTTTGTGCAAATGGTGTGAACATCAGAGGTAAGAACATCCAGATAATGAATGGGAATTTGTCGGCTGTAAACATCATTTTGAACAGATAGCCTACATCAAAAACAATGCTCTTGAATACAGAGAAAAAGCCTTCTTCGCCGTTTACAAAGTAATCGGAAAGTCGCCACATCATAACGCCTTCTTCACCCATAGACGCAACAACATTCTGAGCTATGATAAAGTAAATTACAGAAAGTGAGAGCATCAGCGAGCCGACGATATATTTCTTTCTTGTGATGATTACATACAAAGCGATGACAATAAGATAGATTGCAGCGTCCTCTTTTACAGAGAGCAGTAATAACGACATCACAAGAGTAATTATGGTTTTTTCGCTAATAATAAAGTAGAACAGGAACAGAATAATAGTAGTGAGCAGTTTGTTCTCGTGGAAGTCGTAGAAACATCCGTTGAAAAGACAAGGATAAAAAGCGTAGATAACTTCAAAAGCTAAAGTAACCTTGCCTGAAAGACCCAGCTTTTTACAAATGAGATAAACCGCAAATATGCCTGCCGCAACACACACAGCCTGTGCACTGATGAGGTACAGCGGTGAGCGGAAAATCATATATCCCGGTAAGAAAAGATAGAACACAGGGGAGAAGTGAACACCGAAATGGCTCATTTCGTATGAACGTTCAACAGTAGTTGTCGGTGCACCTGTTGTCGCCATATTCTCAAACATCTGTGTAAAGATACCAAAGTCGAATGTAGCGTTCTGGAAATTCTGGTATCTTAAAGATGTGTAGTAAGAGAAGAAAATCGATGTTGTTACAAACAGCACAATAGCTGAGATTAAGCAGGTCTTGTAGCTGATGTTTATTTTCTGTAGTTCAAGCTTGTCGTCCTTGACGCACCACAGACAAACGATAAGGTCAACAATGGCGATGCCGATAAGGAAGTATACATCTACAGCGTTGTTAGCGGATGCAAACATCACGCTCAGCACTGTCGTGACACAAATGAGTGTGCGTGGTATCAGACAGCTTAATTTTGACAGATATGTCACAGCACAAAGTGCGATGCCACCTATCACCGTCACTATCCAGAAAGCGACAAAGCTTATCGAGTTGTAGTAGGTGTTAAGGTCGTAGAAATTCTTGTTGCTTAGCATCTGTAAAACATATCCCAACATAAACGATGCCACAAATGCTGCGACAATACGTTCACCTGACAGGTTGTACTTTGACAGCTTGTCTTTGAGAGTTACAGGTGCTTTTTTACTTTTGTTACCCATCTTGTATCTCCTTTAAAAATACAAATATTTATACATATTAAATAATACCACAAAGCATTTAGCATAACAAGTGTAAAATTGATATGTATATTTATCTTTTCTTTTGCAAAAAGATGTGTTAAAATAAATTTCGGAGTGTGATAAAATGATCAGAAGAATCAAAGAGAGTGACAGAGAGCTGTACTACAAGTACGTTGACCTTTTCTATCATTCGGATGTAGTTAATGCTCCTGTACCTGAGATTAACTACGAGCTGACATTCAACGAATTTATGCGTAGCGACGACTACGTATGGTGCTATATTTTTGAAGAAGACGGTAAACCGTGCGGTTTTGCTATGCTGTCAAAAACTTTCTCTCAGGAAGCAGGCGGCATATCTGTCACTGTTGAAGAAATATATATCGAAGAAGAATACAGAAACAGAGGACTGGGCACTCAGTTTTTTGAATATATGAAAGAGAACATCCCTGCCGCTCGTTATCGAATCGAGGTAGAAGAAGATAACGAGAAAGCCAAGCGTCTTTACGAGCGTATGGGCTTTGAGGTTCTGCCTTATGTCCAGATGGTAATTGACAAGCAGAATAAAGAAAACAGAGAAAAAGAGCATCAGGGTAAGTAAAATGAAAAAAATACTATGTGTCGCTATGGCACTTGTTATAACTACTCTGTCGCTGTGCGGATGCTCGTCATCTCAGAATTTTGTCAAAGACGAGATGTTTGCACTGGATACGATAATCCGTTTTACTATATATGACGATGACGAACAGCTGTGTAAAAGCACCATAGATGCCTGCAAGGCTGAGATAGTAAGACTTGAGAATCTTTTAAGTGCGACAAAAGAGAGCTCGGATATTTATAAGCTCAACCACAGTAGCGGCGAGGCGGTTAAAGTAAGCGACGAAACCTTATATCTTATCAAAAATGCGTGCGAAATCTCAGCCAAAACTGACAGTGCGTTTGATGTGACAATCAGACCGCTGATGAGTATATGGGGCTTTGATACAAAAGAGTACAAGGTGCCGTCAAATGATGAAATCGAAAAAACGCTCTTAAATGTAGGGTATGAGAATATCGCCATAAACGGCAACGAGATAACACTCAAAAAGGGAATGGCACTCGATTTGGGTGCTACGGCAAAAGGTTACATCGGTGACAAAGTCAGAAATGTGATAAACGACAGCTCTGTGTATTCCGCAATAGTCGATATGGGCGGAATGATAATAACAAAGGGTGACGGCAAAAGTGATGATGAGAGCTGCTTTACTATCGGACTACAGTATCCCGATGATAATGGCGAGTGCTTTTTTACTTTTGATTGCCTTGAGGGTACGATATCAACCTCGGGTGGATATCAGCGCTATTTTGAAAGCGACGGGGTAAGATATCATCATATCTTAGACAGCAAAACAGGTAAGCCGTCACAGAGCGATATATCAAGTGTCACGGTTATCGGTGAGCAGGGCTTTGAGTGTGACGCTCTGTCTACTGCGTTTTTTGTTATGGGCGTGGACAAGACTATAGGTTATGTGAATACTCACAAAAACGACTCTTTTAAAAACAGCCGAGTGATTATACTGTCGTCGGATATGAACACACTTTATTTAAGCGAAGAGTTTAAAAACGATAATCTCAACCACGAGATACTTGCTCCATATAGCAAGGACATTGAAATCGTATATATTTAGTTGCTTTGCACTTAGCGACTTTTGTATAAAGAATAAAAATTATTGAGGTGTATTATGGAGAGAGAAAAACTCAGCTCAAGACTTGGCTTCATCCTGATTTCAGCCGGATGTGCCATCGGTCTTGGCAACGTGTACCGTTTCCCGATTATTACGGGTGCGTACGGTGGTGCGGCATTTGTGCTTATGTACATAGTGTTCCTGCTCATCTTGGGTTTACCTGTAATGGTAGCCGAGCTTGCAGTAGGCAGAGCCAGCCAGCGTAGTATTGCGACATCTTTCGATGTGCTCGAAAAACCAAAGCAGAAATGGCATCTTATGAAATACGCAGGTGTTGCGGGCAACTACCTGCTGATGATGTTCTACTGCACAATCTCTTGCTGGATGTTCGTTTACTTTTTTAAGTACCTTAACGGAAGCATTGTTGACATCACAGATGCATCAGCTTTAGGTGAAGTGTTCGGCTCAATTGTTGCTGATACCAACCTGAATCTTTATGCTACTTTCGGCGTTATTGCTATCGGTTTCGGTGTTTGTGCCCTTGGATTACAAAAGGGCGTTGAGCGTATCACTAAGGTTATGATGGTTGCACTTTTAGCGCTTCTTGTAGGTCTGGGCGTTTACTCATGCACTCTGTCAAATGCGGCTGAGGGCTTGAAATTCTACCTTATCCCGTCTTTCTCAAAAATGGCTGAGGCAGGCGTTGGTACAGTAATTTCTGCCGCTATGGGTCAGGCTTTCTTTACCTTATCTATCGGTATCGGCTCTGTTGCTATTTTCGGTAGCTATATCGGAAAAGAACGCAGACTTATGGGCGAGGCTGTTACAATCATCTCACTTGATACATTCGTTGCGTTGATGTCAGGTCTTATTGTGTTCCCGGCTTGCTTTACTTACAACAACGGTGTTACAGCAGACGCAGGTACAGTTGGTGCAGGCTTCCTGTTTACAACACTTTCATCAATCTTCAACCAGATGCCTGGTGGCAGAATTGTAGGCGCACTGTTCTTCCTGTTTATGATTTTTGCCGCTATGTCAACAGTTATCGCAGTATTCGAGAACATCGTATCATTCTGGCTTGAACTCACAAAAATCCCACGCTGGGCAGTTTGTCTTATCAACGTAGGTCTTATGTGCGTATTATGTCTGCCTACTATTCTTTCAGGCAACGTATGGGCTGACATCAAGGTGTTTGGTCTTAGTTTCATGGATCTCGAAGACACTATCGTTTCAAAGTGGCTGTTGCCTATCGGTAGCCTTGTTTATGTTGCTTTCTGTACTTCACGCTACGGCTGGGGTGCCGAGAAGTTCTTTGCTGAGGTCAACACAGGTAAGGGTCCTAAGCTTCCTAAGTTCTTTATCCCTTATATGAAGTATGTACTGCCACTTATTATCATCGCTATATTTGTGGTATCTGTGCTTTAATTCTATACTAGAATAATAAGAGCCTTTCGTCAGCTTTTTTTACGGCTGTTAACGAAAGGCTCATTTTATGTTCAAAAATTGTTCAATATTTTATCAAACAGTTGTCAAAGCACAGGTTTATAGTTTGCTCATACAAACAAAATTATTGTATTAAAAATGATTTTGGTATATACTTTAATAGTATATGGGAGGAATTATTATGTCAGACGAATTCAAAGACTTATACGGCAGTAATGAAAAGCCGGATGAAAACAAGACTTTTAACACCGATTCCTTAAACGGAGAGAATAAAGATGAAAAACCACAGTATAGTAGTGCCACAGAAAATGGGGAGTACCACTACAAAGGATCCGGAGAAAAAGAAAATCTCTACTCAAGTTCAGCGTACTCTACTCAGTACCCGAAATATGGTAACACAGCTGAGAATGCGTACACCGGTGGGGCAAACAACTCCTACGGGTATCAGTCGCAATATACTGGACAGTACTCATCTCAGAACACAAATCAGTACTCTGGGCAGTACGCTCACCAGAATTCCACAAACTATACATCAGGGTATGCAGGAAATTACTCCGCTTCTCCTACCAATAGCACTACTAACCCTTACAGCTATACAAATCCCCCGATTAAGCCAAAAAAAGAGAAAAAGGCTGTAGGCAAAGGCTTTGTAGCTGTGATGCTTATTGTCAGCATACTACTCTCATCTTGTGCAGGCTTTGTAGGTGCAATGCTTTATACCAATATGAAAGTAGCAGACGCTGAGATTTCTTCAAACGGTGCTATGATTATCAACAAGGTTGACATTGACGAGAAGACAGCAGAGAATATGACCGATAAGTCAACTTCTCAGATTGCAGACGAGGTTGCTGACACGGTTGTTGAGATTACCACAGAGGTTATGTCAACAAACTCATTCTATGGTCAGTACATCTCTCAGGGTGCTGGCTCAGGCGTCATCATTTCAAGTGACGGCTACATTGTTACTAACAACCACGTAATTGACGGTGCTTCTTCGATTACTGTTACTTTAAGAGATAAAACATCATATGATGCTCAGCTTGTCGGTAAAGACAGCGTTGTTGACGTTGCTTTGCTGAAGATTGATGCCACAGGCTTAAAGGCTGCTACCTTCGGTGATTCTGATAATTTGAAGGTAGGCGACAAGGCTGTTGCTATCGGTAACCCACTCGGTCAGCTCGGCGGTACTGTAACCGACGGTATTATTTCAGCGTTAGACCGTGACGTAGTAATTGACGGCGAAACAATGAATCTTTTACAGACTGACACAGCTATCAACCCTGGTAACTCAGGTGGTGGCCTGTTTGATGGTCAGGGAGCTTTAGTAGGTGTTGTAGTTGCTAAATCTTCAGGCGAAGAAATCGAGGGTCTGGGCTTTGCTATCCCGATTAACGACGTTATCGATATTTTAGACGACTTAAAGGAATACGGCTATGTTCGAGGCAGGGTTTCTATGGGCGTAGAGCTTATCGACCTTACTAACTCGATGTACTCAATGTACTACTACGGCAACGATGAGGCAGGATGCTACATCTACTCGGTAGAGTATGACTCAGCCGCTTACAAGGCAGGTCTGCAGAAGGGCGACCGTATTGTATCAATCGACGGCAAGAAGATTACATCTACTGCTGATGTTGAGGCTGCTCTTGACGATAAGAGTGTAGGCGATGTGATTAAAGCTGAGGTTCAGCGTGGTTCAAAAACCGCAACCATAGACATCACACTCGGCGAGTATATCCCTGAGGATATAGCTCATACACAGCAGAAACACGATGATATAAATAATCCGTTTTCATGAGATTATTCTCCTTAATGAATAAAAAGAAAGGGCAGTTTTTAGGAACTGCCCTTTCTGCTTATGTTAAGTTATTCTTCTGTTGAAAGTGCTTTTAAAATCATATTTGCACACATATAAACGTTACCGCCACCCATTGTTAAGACAAGGTCGCCGTCTTTTGCGTTTTCACAAATGTACTTTGTGATATCTTCAAATGTGTCGATGCATTTGGAACCCTCAACCTTTGCGCCTAAATCGGTGTTGTAAACACCGTAGGTGTTTGTTTCTCTTACAGGTAAAATCTCAGAGATGATAGCTTTGTCAGGGATAGACAGAGCCTTCGCAAAATCGTCGAGCAGTAGTGCTGTACGTGAGAATGTATGTGGCTGGAATATTGCCCAAACTGTGTTGAATCCCATGTTCATAGCAGCGTTTAAAGTTGTTGTCAGTTCTGTCGGATGATGAGCAAAGTCATCAGCAACTGTGATGCCCTGTGGCTTTCCTAAGATTTCAAAACGTCTGTGAACGCCTGTGAACTTGTGGAGGTTTTCTGCGATTTCATTAGGAGTTGCTCCCAAATATGCTGCAGTAGCCGCCGCCGCTAAAGCGTTGTAGATATTGTGAGTGCCAGGAACTACAAGCTCGATTTCGCACAGCTTTTCGCCCTTGCTCATAAAGTCGAATGTTGAGTATGCACCCTGTGTTCTCAGATTCTCTGCGTAGTAGTCGTTTGTGTTATTAAAGCCGAATGTAACCTTTGGCAGGTTAACGTCCTTTACAGCGTCAATGGTGTTTTCATCGTCACCGTTGATAACAAGTGCACCTGTTGTCTGGTTAGCAAATTTGTTGAAAGAACGCTTGATGTGGTCTAAATCCTTGAAGTAGTCAAGGTGGTCAGCATCAACATTGAGAATGATTGAGATAAACGGATTGAGCTCTAAGAATGTGTCAACATACTCGCAAGCCTCGCACACGATGATGTCACTCTGGCCGACATAGGAGTTACCGCCAAGGAATGGCAGCTTACCGCCGATGATAGCTGACGGGTCAAAGCCACTGCCGATGAGAACCTGTGACAGCATAGCTGTGGTGGATGTCTTACCGTGTGTACCTGATACAGCGATTGAACGTCTGTATCTGCGAGTAACAATGCCCAGCATAATTGAACGCTCGATACAAGGGATACCCTTTGCTTTAGCTTCAACAAGCTCTGCGTTGTCTTCTTTTACAGCAGCAGTGTATACAACCAGCTCCTGGTCAGTGATGTTCTCCTTTTTATGTCCCATAAAAACAGGGATGCCGTATGATTTTATACGCTCTAATGTGTCGCTTTCGTTACAGTCAGAACCTGTGAGGACAAAACCTTCGCTGTGTAAAATCTCAGCCAGCGGACACATACCCGAACCACCGATACCGATAAAATGTATCTTTTTAATATTGTCAAGCAAGTTATCTTTATTCATAATCGTTGCCCCTTATCATATAATCACAAATGTATTATAATGTTTTATGTAAGAAAAATAAACATCTATTGCAATTTTGTTACTACTTTTTTATTATATAGAAAAATAAAGTGACTTGTTACTGTATAATTTTTATGTAAATGCTAAAAAAGGACTGATATTTTGAACAAGAACGATATTATCAGATTGAGTATAGAGGATATGACATCGGACGGTAGCGGTGTAGGTAAAGCAGAAGGTATGGTCATATTTGTACCTGATACTGCTGTTGGTGACATCTGCGACGTGCGTATTCTTAAAGTCAAGAAAAATGTGTGCTACGGCAAGATTGAAAATATTATTGAGCCAAGCCCTGACAGAGTAGACCCTGTGTGTCCTGTGTCATCACGTTGTGGCGGATGTGTGTATCGTCATATGAGCTATGACGCTGAGCTTAAAGTAAAGCACAAAAAGGTGTACGATGCGGTGACTCGTATCGGCAAGGTGGACGGCAGTAAGGTCACAGATATCATGGGGGCTTTTGAAGATAAGACCGACCGCTACAGAAACAAAGCTATGATCCCTGTCGGACTTAATAAAAACGGTGAGGTTGAAATGGGCTTTTACTCACACCATTCTCACAGAATCGCTCCTTGTGATGATTGTCTTTTGTCACCTGTAATTTTTACACAAATTTCAGACACTTTTAAACTGTTCGTCACAAAGTACCCTTATCTTATTTATAACGAAGAAAAACACAGCGGTAAAATCCGTCATCTGTATCTGCGTATTGGCGAAGAAACAGGCGAGGTTATGGTGTGCATTGTCGTAAACGGCAGGAGCTTTGAACATCAGTATGAGTTGTTTAATTCTATTAAAGAAAAATATCCACATGTCAAAAGCATCGTTATAAACGTCAACAAAGCTAAAACAAACGTTATTTTAGGCTATGAAAATATCGTGGTTTTCGGTAAGGAGAGCATAACAGATGTTCTGTGTGGACTTAAATTTGAGCTGTCACCGCTGGCGTTTTATCAGGTTAATCGCACACAGGCTCAGCGTCTGTATGAAAAAGCTAAAGAGTATGCTGATTTATCAGGCGATGAGGTGCTTATTGACCTTTACTGCGGTACGGGTACAATCGGACTTTCTATGGCTGACAGCTGTAAGCAGTTAATCGGTGTCGAAATCATCGACAAAGCGATTGATAACGCTAAAAGAAATGCTAAAAATAATGGTATAGAAAACGCTCGTTTTATCTGCGGTGACGCTGAAAAAGCGGCGTTACAGCTTAAAAAAGAGGGCATAACACCCGACGTTATAGTGGTTGACCCACCACGCAAGGGGCTGACCGAAAAGCTGATAGAGACCATAGTTGAGATGAACCCGAAACGTGTAGTTTACGTATCGTGCGACCCAGCGACTCTGGGCAGAGATTTGAAGCTTTTTGAAGAGCTTGAATATTCTGTAAAAGAAATAACACCTGTGGACCTCTTCCCGCGCACCGCTCATTGTGAGTCGGTGTGCTGGCTGTCAAAAGGGTAAATTAATCTTGAGATTAAAAGGAGAGCTTAAAACTCTCCTTTTATTTTTGAGCTTTTTGTGGTACACTATATAAAAAGCTAAAAGGTGATTTTGTGGAAAGCACGTTTGATAAAATTTACGATGTCGTCAGCCAGATACCAAAGGGCAGGGTCGCTACCTATGGTTTAGTCGCAAAGCTTGCGGGTAATCCTCGGTGGGCACGAGTTGTCGGCTACGCTCTGCACAATAACCCTGATAGGAGTAAAATTCCGTGTCACAGGGTAGTAAACCGTGAGGGTAAAGTCGCCAAAGCCTTTGTTTTCGGCGGAGAAAACGAGCAAGCTAGACTTCTTACTGACGAGGGAGTAAAGGTCGTTGACGGCAAGGTCGATTTAGAAAAATACTTATGGAATGTAGGAGTGATACTATGAGAGCACTTATAACAGGAGCATCGTCTGGAATCGGCAGAGATATGGCGAGATATCTGGCTACTTTAGGCTGGGATTTGGTGATTGTCGCACGACGTACCGAGCGACTTTTGAGTCTTAAAGATGAACTCAAAAATGTTGATGTTATGTGCATTACAGCGGACTTGTCAAACAGGGAAGACTGCTTTAGGGTGTATGAAGAAACAAAGGGCGTACATATTGATATGCTCATAAATAACGCTGGCTTTGGTTTAGCTGGTGAATTTGTAGACACTGACCTTCCTACAGAGCTGAGGATGATTGACACAAACATCACAGCACTTCATATTCTCACAAAGCTGTATTTGAATGACTTTGTAAAGCGTGACAGCGGTATAATTTTAAACGTCGCATCGTCAGCGTCGTTTATGGCAGGTCCACTGCTCAATACTTACTATGCTACTAAAAACTACGTTTTCAGACTCAGCGAGGCTATTTATCAGGAGCTTAAGGAGAAGAAGAGTAAGGTTAAGGTTTCTATCCTGTGCCCTGGTCCGATTAAGACGGAGTTTTTAGATATTGCAAATGTCGGCTTTGTTTTGGGCAATCTTAAGAGCGAAGATGTCGCAAAGCTTGCAATTGACAAAGCGTTAAAGGGTAAGCTTATTATTATCCCTGGCTTTATGATGAAAGTGGGAAAATTCCTGCTACGCTTCACACCTGAAAAGCTGATGCTGTGGGTATCGTACAGAATCCAGTTTAAAAAGAAAAAGTAATATAAAGTGAAATAAAAAACTCCTCAAGGATTAATAACCCTTGGGGAGTTTTAGTTTGTATAAAGTTAAATCAGTATACCATCATCAGAGGGTTTAGGCTGTTACGTTCAGCTTCAGCCTCATCTATGTAGTCAATTGCTTTGTAAAGACCTCGCACTACTGCGTCTTCAGGGTCTTTTGGAATGTGGACTCTCATATTGGTTGCGTTTTCAATCAGCTCACGCATACCTTTGAGTTTGCTCAGTCCGCCTGTGATAGTGATGCCGTCGGTGTGGATGTCTGACAAAAGCTCAGGCGGAGTGTCTTCAAGCACATCGCCGATTGCGATAGCGATGTCTTTAGCAATGTCAAAGATAACTTCCATAATCTCGCTTGATTTAATGTCAATGAACTTTGGTAAACCACGGACCGCATCTCTGCCTTTGACACGGAAAACCTTGTCATCGTTGTCATAAGAAACTGTGCCGATAGCTTCTTTACAGCTTTTAGCCATAGCTTTGCCGATGATGAGGTTATGCTGACGGCGGACGTACTTGATGATTTCATCATCCATAGCGTTGCCGGCGATTTTTAAGGTTTTGCCGACAGATACGCCACCTAAAGTCATAACAGCAATATCCACAGAGCCTGCACCCATATCAACAACCATATTGCCGTGAGGACTCATAATGTTGATACCACTGCCGAAAGCCGCAGCTTTTGCGGACTCCAAAAGAAGAACACGTCTTACGCCAAAGCTTGAGATAGCGTTGACGATTGCTCGCTTTTCAACCTCGGTTATCTCGCCCGGAATACACGCTAAAACTCGTGGCATAACCACACGGCTTTTGCACACCTCGCACAAAAAGATGTTTACAAGTTCTTCGACTAAACCCGACTGTGCAATTACTGATGAGTCCAGCGGAAACACAACCTCGTATCTGGCTGATGTTCTGCCGAGCATTTTATATGCCATATCGCCGTAAGCGATGATTTCGTTAGTCAGCTGGTCGTGTACAATAACCGACGGAGCGTCAATTACCTTACCGCCGTTTTCTACACAAACTCTGGTGTTGCTTGTACCTAAATCGAGTGCTATATCCATTTTCATACCACCTTTACAATATAGAGAAATTATATAATAGTCCGAGTCATTTTTCAAGGTTAATATAAGTTTGCACTTGCAAGCACTGTTGCACAGCAAATCTGTGACGGCTTTGCTTTTTGTAGAGTTTTTGCACATTCGCCTAAAGTCGAGCCTGTAGTGACAATGTCATCGATAAGAAGAATTGACTTTCCTTTTACAAGTTTCTTGTCAGATACTTTGAATGCACCGTTTAAGTTGGTGCTCCTTAGCTTTGCATTTAAACTGTGTTGAGGCTTGGTCGCCTTGGTTTTGATAAGCATCTGGTGACAGGGGAGATTCATAAGCTTTGATAAATCTTTTGCGAGCAGTTCACATTGGTTATAGCCACGCCTTTTCTCTGCTATATCATGCATAGGCACATAGGTTATGCAGTCAAAGACCATATCAGGGTAGTTTTGCCTAATACATTCTGATAAGAAAAACGCAAGCTGGGGTGAATACTGCTTTTTGTGATTGAATTTGAAGTTTATGACGGCACGTTTGAATTTGCCACTATATAAAAACGCACTGGAGCATTTGTATGAGCCTTTTACACCCTGCAAAACAGCGTGCACGGGGATGTCTTTTTCGCACCTTTTACAGGTGTTCTGGTCCTGTTCAATCACTCTGCAGCAAAACGGACATCTCTGGGGCATAAGCAGTATTGAGATCTTTTTAAGAAGATTATTGAGTTTTCTCAAATTCTATCAATCCCTTTGTAAAAAATCCTTTAAACCCGAAAATCTCAGAATACGTTTGTTGCTGTTGACCATTTTTGCGACAGCGTTTTTGTCGCCGACCAATATCAGCATTTTTTTAGCACGGGTTACGGCTGTGTAAAGCAGGTTGCGATACATCAGCTGTGGCGGAAAATTATGCACAGGCATTACTACCGCCTCAAACTCGTTACCCTGACTTTTGTGCACAGTACAAGCGTACGCAAGCTCAAGGTCATTGAGTGAGTCCTGATCATACATAGCGACTTTGTCTTCAAATCTCACTTTCACAACGTGGGCGGAGTTGTTGATTTCTTCGAGTATACCGATGTCACCGTTGAAGATGCCTTCGCCGAATTCTCCGTTTTCTTTAACCCAGTTTACGTTGTAGTTGTTTTTATTCTGCATCACCTTGTCGCCTTCACGCAGGGTGTAGTAGCCGACGTTTACCTCACGCTTTGATTTATCCTTAGGGTTTATTATGTTCTGGATGCGGTTGTTGAGCTCATATGTGCCGAGCACACCTTTTCTGGTTGGGGAGAGAATCTGAATGTCACTCATACACGAGTAACCATAGGTGTTTTTTAGTCGTCTTGTACATAAATCGGCTATAGTAAACGCCGCTTCTTCCATATTGAGTTTCTGTATAAAGAAAAAGTCGTTGTCTACTTTTGTGAGTTCAGGCATTTCGCCGCTGACTATTTTGTGGGCGTTTGTGACAATCAGGCTTTGCATAGACTGACGGAAAATCTCTTTAAGCTCAACTACAGGTAAGATGCCCGAAGAGATTAAATCAGCGAGCACGTTTCCTGCTCCGACACTTGGTAGCTGGTCAGAGTCGCCGACTAAAATGACACGGCACGATAGTGGCAGTGCACGCATAAGTGACTCAAATAATACGCAATCTACCATTGAAACCTCGTCTACGATGATTGCATCGCAGTTAAGCATATTGCGTTCATTTTTCTTGAATACAGGCTTGTCTTCAATGTCAAAGCTGACCTCTAAAAGTCTGTGGATGGTTTTAGCTTCTTCGCCTGTTAATTTGCTCATACGCTGGGCTGCTCTGCCTGTAGGAGCGGCAAGGCAGACCTTCTGTCCGTTTTCTTTTAAGAGTCTGATGATAGCGTTAAGGGTTGTTGTTTTACCTGTACCGGGACCGCCTGTTAAAATGAGCATACCTTTTGTCAAGGCTTCTTTTATTGCTTGTTTTTGAAGTTCTGCGTATTCAATATTATCAACACGCTCAATGAACTCGATTTTTTTATCGACGTCGCTGATTCGCATAGCTGGGTATCGTAGTAGCATCTGCAGACGTGCACTGATATAGGTTTCACTCTGGTGCATAGCTGTAGTGAAAATGAATTCCTTGTCATCTATGGTTTCAGCCATAAGTGAAGAGTCTTCTAACATTTCTTTTAACGCACTTTCAACGCACACCGGCTCAACTGACAATAGTCTTGATGTAACATCGAGTAGCTTGTCATAAGGCACGCAGGTGTGACCGTTTAGCGTGTTGTGGTTTAATCCGTGAGTGAGTGCCGCACGTACTCTGAAACGGTCATCATACGCACGGTCCTGATACTTTGCGATAGAATCTGCTGTATCAAATGAGATGTTGAGCCTTTCGTCACATAAAATGAACGGGTTGTCCTCGATGTACTGTATCGCCTGATTGCCAAAGCATTTCCATATTGCTACAGCACTTTTGGCGTCGATGTTAAAATTTGCGAGGTAAACCATCAGCTCACGTATGCCGACTACCTGTTTGAGCTGGTTGCTGATGTCGAGTGCCTTGTCCTGAGAGATGCCTTTGATTTTAGCTACTCTGACTGGGTCATTTTCGAGTACAGCGAGAGTGTCAGCGCCAAATTCTTTTACAAGTCGCTGTGCTGTTGCAGGGCCGACACCTTTGATAGCACCGCTAGAAAGATATTTTAAAATTCCGTCCAAGTTTTCAGGCATACTACGTTCACATGCGGTAGCCGAGAACTGCTGTCCGTATGACGGATGATTTTTATATGTACCGTAGAGCTTTACGTGTTCGCCTACGCTGACAAGCGGCATTGTACCTACAGCGGTTATCATTTCGTTTTCGCCAGCAAGCTCGATTACAGTGTAGCCGTTCTCGTCGTTGCGATAGACCACAGCCTCAACCTGACCGCTCAGCTCGTAAAGTACGTTGTTGTTATTTGTATCCATAATAATTCCTGTAAAGAAAAATAATAATAATGATTGAAATTTTTACCTATGTGCTTTATAATATAACATATTGTGCAAAATAAAGATATACTTTTGGGGGAATAAAAATGGAATTTATTGCAAACGAAGGTAAAAATGTTGAGATAGAAGTTAACGGTGTGACATATATGCGTCACGCTATCAAAACCCACTTTGTAAAGCAGGGCGAGAGCTACATCGATATTTTTGAAAAGTACGTTTCTCCGCTTTATGAAGAGGGCGATATCGTTTCTTCTGCCGAGAAAATCATCGCTCTTTGCCAGAACAGAGTTGTTCGTCGTGATGAGCTTAAAATCGGTTTCTGGGCAAAGCTTTTATCAAAATTTGCGTCACATCCTGACACAGGTGTCGGCGTTGGTGAAACTATCAAAATGCAGTACGCTATCACAAAATGCGGTTTGCTCAAGGTTTTATGGGCATCATTTGCAGGCGGTGTGTGCAAGCTTTTTGGTAAGCGTGGCGTTTTCTATGAAATCGTTGGTAGCGATGTA